>JAAUPF010000138.1 GCA_012034575.1 Richelia sp. CSU_2_1
TTCCTTCTTCCCTCTTCCTTCTTCCCTCTTCCCTCTTCCTTCTTCCCTCTTCCTTCTTCCCTCTTCCTTCTTCCTTCTTCCTTCTTCCTTCTTCCTTCTTCCTTCTTCCTTCTTCAATCGCTAAACAGCTTTTCGCTTACCTGTTGGGCGACCGCAAAAGGCAGCTTTACCGGAGTTGACTGCATAGGTGACGAAGCCGTTCGCTGCATCAAGCCGAGTTCGTAAAAGCCCCCGCAAAGCAAAAGACGATCGCCCTCTTGCAACTCAGTATTTCCCTCCGGCCAGCGGGTAAATTTTCCTTCCCGGCGGATCGCCCGCACTTGCACGCCGTACTGGGCCAGGATTTCCACCTCCGAGAGTTTTTTGCCCGCCCAAGGGCTGTTTTCTGGCAGTCTCAGCCACTGACAGGAACTGTTGGCTTGCGGTACCGCAACTTCCCCTTTTGCCAACAACTCAAAACTGGCGACTTCTTCCGGTTCTCCCACCACCAAAAGTCGATCGCCCGATTCCAAAGCTGTCTTGCCGTTGGGATAGTCAATTTCCGCGTTATTTTCGCGCACGATCGCCATGACGCTGACTCCGGTCAGTTTTCGCAAATTTGTCTCTTCCAGGGTCATTCCGGCGATCGGAGAGGCCTCTGGCAGGCTGTACCACTTGCTGTTGAGATCCTGAACGGCTACCTTTAAATCGCGCGAAATCGCTGCATTTTCCCGTGCCGGCCGCAGCTGCAGGTAGCGGCTGTTGCGGATTTGCTGCACTTCCCGCCCGATCGCCAGGGGTGACAGTCCCATGCCCGCCAGCAAGTGGGCCGATAGTTCCAAACTCGCCTCGAACTCCGGCTGCACGACTTCCCAAGCCCCCAATTGGTAAAGCAATTCGATATCTTTATCTTTATTAGCCCGGACGACAATATCCAAATCGGGGACTAATTCTAAAGCCCGTTTCAGGCACAAACGGCTACTCATGGGATCGGGCAGGGCGATCGCCATTGAGGCGGCCCGTTCCACCCCGGCGGCTTCGAGTACGTGCAAGCTGGCGGCATTGCCGTAAATATAAGGAATTCCCTGCGATCGGCATTCTTGAATTCTGCTTTCTGACTGATCGATTACCACGATCGAACAGTTGCGATTTTGGAGGATTTTCACTAAATTGCGGCCGACTCGCCCGTAGCCGCAAACTACAACGTGATTTTGCTGCGGCAAAGTTTCAGCTATTTCTACAGGTTGAGATGTTTCGCCAAAATAGCGTTGCAAAGGGCCGAAGTTTTCCGCCCAATTCAACAATTGCGGTACGCTTCTGAGGACAAAAGGCGTCAGCACTAAGGTAACTGCTGTCGTTCCTAAAATTAACAGGTAAACATTTCGGGAAACCAGCCCTAATGCTTGACCGGCACTGGCAAGTACGAAGGAGAATTCTCCAATTTGTGCCAAGCCCAAACCGGCAATTAAAGCTGTTTTTAGCGGATAACCAAACAGTCGGACGATCGGGGTGACGATCGAGAATTTGCCGACAAATACTAGAAAGACCAATCCCAGAATTAATTCTAGGTGGTTCCAGAGAAATAGCGGATCGATCAGCATTCCGATCGACACAAAAAATAAGGATGCAAAAATATCGCGCAAAGGTTCGACGTAAGTTAGAGTTTGGTCGGCATATTCCACCTCCGAAATCATCAAACCGGCGACAAAAGCACCCATTTCGATCGAAAAACCCAAATATTCTGTCAGCAGTGCAATGCTTAAAGCCAAGACTACAACTCCCAGCAAAAACAGTTCCTTACTTTCAGTTTTCGCGAGGTAGCGCAACAAGCGGGGCACGATCCAAATTCCCGCCACTACAGCGCCCGCAGCAAATAACCCGATCCGCAGCAGCGCCGTTAATACCGCCATCCCGATTGCTTCCACCGGCTGGTTTAGCGCCGGCAAAACTGCCAGCATCAACCCCAAAGCCAAATCTTGAACTACCAAAATTCCCAGCATGACTTGGCCGTGGGAAGTCCGGCCCTCATTGCGTTCCATCAAGCATTTGAGGACAACTGCTGTGGAGGAGAGGGAAAGAATCGCCCCTAAAAATACGCCTTGGGCGGGTGATTCTACCCAGCCCACAGCTACGGAAGTTATAGCAGTAATGGCGATCGTCAGGGTAATTTGCAAGCCCCCGCCGCCCAAACTAATTCTTTTGACTTTCTGGAGTTCGGCGAAAGAAAATTCCACTCCCAAAGCAAATAACAGAAACGCCACGCCAAATTCAGCGAGAGTCTCTACCTGAATTAATTCTTTAATCAATCCCAAACCGGCCGGCCCGACTACCATCCCTCCCAACAGGTAGCCGAGAATTACCGGCTGTCGCAGCAGCGATGCGAAAAGTCCTCCTGCTGCGGCAGCAGCAAGGACCAGAACTAAGTCAACGATCAGTCGGAAGTCTTCTTGCACAACTTTATGAAAAAAGTATAAAGTTATATTATAATCATTAATGTGTTGACTGTGTTTGAGGTGTTGACTATATTTGAGAAGCAAGTGCAACTGCGACTCTCGATCGAGGTATTTTCTGATGGCAAAAAGTTCAACTCCTCACAAAAAACTCAATTTATTGCAAGTTTATAGAGGGATTGCTGCTGTATTGGTGGTGCTGTTTCACCTAAACGATATGAGCAGGGAAAGATTACAGCAATTAACTTTTTTTAATTTGTTTGAAGCTGGCTGGAGCGGAGTTGATTACTTTTTTGTCTTGAGCGGTTTTATTATGGTGTACGTTCACCGATCGGCGATCGGCAAACCAGAGCAGTTAAAATCATTTCTCGTCAAGCGGGCTGTCAGAATTTACCCGATTTATTGGATAATTACCGCCATAGTTTTAGTTTTCTTTTTAGTAATTCCCGGTTTTGCCAACAGTCAAGATTTAACTCTTCAGAAAATATTAATTTCTTTCCTGCTGCTGCCTCAGAATGACAAACCGATTTTAGATGTCGGCTGGACTTTGATTTACGAACTGTATTTTTACGTGCTGTTTAGTTTTGCTATCTGGTTCAAACCCAAGTATTCCGTACCGATACTTTCGAGTTGGCTGTTTGTGACGCTGCTGCATTATTTCAAGGTCGTAAATTTTGGCAGCGAGGCATTTTTGCTAAACACCATGTTTGGCAACATGAATCTAGAATTTGTATTGGGCTGTTTGGCTGGGTTTATTTTACTTAAGTTGGGCAGTAAAGTTAGCAAATATAGATGGATTTTGTTTGGGGCGGCAAATTTAGGATATTTAGGTTTGTTAGTCATGAGTGCGGCGACGGAATTAGAGTTAGATCGCATCAGCACTTTTGCAGTGCTAGCAGCTTTGTTAATTGTCGGTTCGGCTGCGATCGACCTTAAAGACTCCCCAAAAGTTCCTAAAATTTTGACATACTTGGGAGACGCTTCTTATTCGATATTTTTAATCCACAGTCCGATCGTCTCCGCAGCTACAAAGCTGGTGCAAAAGGCAAATTTAGGAAGATTTTACGACGGCTTTTTTGCACCCGCATTAATAGCTTTGATAGCGGTAGTTGCAGGCTGCTTGTTTTACTCTTTAGTCGAGAAACCGCTGACAGTTTACCTGCGGAAAAATGTAGTGGAAAAAATGAGTTTGCCGAAAGTACAAGCAAGTTAATTGCGCGTAATTTTGGAGTTTGTAAGGTGCGTTGTTTTTAATCTTGGTGAAAAATCGAGAGTTTGGGAAGCGACGCACATTTTTTGTGCTAGAGTAATTGAGTGCGATTGCGTCGAATTTAAGTAGAGTTCTGTAGTAAATAAAGCGGATATATTTTTTGCTATAATTACTTTTATGCCAAGAGAAGACATTTATCATGAGTGCGTCAAAAATGCTTTAGCAAAAGATGGCTGGGAAATTACAGATGACCCGCTGACTATCGAATTTCAAGACCTGCGCCTCTATGCAGATTTAGCAGCAGAGAAGCTATTCACTGCTGAAAGGAACCGTCGAAAAATTGTTGTAGAAATCAAAAGTTTTACGAGTCCTTCGTTAATTTCTGAACTAGAAAAAGCTGTCGGACAATACAATATATACCGAGGCTTTTTGAGACGCCTGCATCCCGAAAAAGAAATATATTTAGCAGTACCTCAACCAATTTATCAAGTATTTTTTAGCCGTGCTTCTATTCAAACCATCGTTGAAGACCAAGAAATTAAGTTAATTGTTTTCAATTCAAGTTCGGAGGAGATAGTACAATGGATAAGCTAGAAAATTATCGGCAGATAGTTCAAAAAATCGTAGCCGTTCACGGACAGTATAAACCCAGTCAGCCCGAAATTGAAAGTCTGACAATTTGCGATCGACAAAACGATAATTATTTATTAATGGGTGCAGGATGGAATCAAACAGGTAGAGTTCACAGTATTGTTTTGCACCTCCGCATTCGCGCCGGAAAGATTTGGATTGAATGGGATGGTATTGAGGAAGGAGTAACTCAAGAATTGCTAGAAGCTGGAGTTTTACCGCAGGATATCGTGCTGGCTTTTTATCCTCCTGAAATGCGCGTTAATACCGGGTTTGCAGTGGCTTAAGAACGGAGAGCAAATACGTTTAGTCATTGTAGATTTTTGTTGATTTTCTCTACCAAACGATCGCGTTTTTGCTCCCACCAATCATCGGTAATCTCTAGAGAATTGCCACTATCTAAACCAGCCAACAACGAAATAATCAACATGTCAAATATTAAACAGTTGACAGTTGACAGTTGACAGTCGATCGCGAGGTTTTGATGGTGAGGATTTAAACCGCGAATCAAGGTTAAATATTTATAATAAGCACAGGTGAATGGGTGCGATCGCCCCTCACTCAAAATCGCAAAATTATTAAGCTCGATCGAAACCATAAAACCTTTCTGATGCAGCGCTGCCAAATTCGGCAACTAGCGCCTCGGACTCAAAAACCGCGCTACATTTGCCACATGAGAGTGGGTCGCAATCTTTTGCACTAACAGAATGCTAAAGTTAGAATTTGTGGGTAACATTAGCTAGACAAAGATTAAGGACATCGGTCATGACAGCGACTGCGAATCGAGCTAACTGCAAACAAAGCGCGAAAATAGTTGCGAGTGCTATTTTTAGATGCAGACTATTGACATCAAAGATGAAAAAGGCAATTTTAAGCGGGGGAACGATCGCGAGCATTCTGTGTTTGGTACCCCCGGTGCAAGCATTGCAAGTACAGGTAACGCCAACCAATCCCCAACTCGGAGATACGCTGTCGGTAGTCATTCAAGTAAATAACACCAGCGAAACTCCCACGGTTTCGTTACAGCAAAAAACCTATAAAGCTTTTCCAATGGGCAACAACCGCTTTCGCGCCCTGTTGCCGACAACACCGCTAGAGCGCCCCGGTATGCGCCAAATCCAAGTTACCGGAGATGCTCAAAAGCAAAGTGTAAACGTACAAGTGCGCGATCGAGCTTTTCCCACTCAATCTATCTGGCTGCCTCCGGGTAAAGATAGTGAAGGTACTGATGCTGAGTTCGATCGAGTAGACGCATTTAAAGCGCTAGTGACGCCCGAAAAATTTTGGAACGGTAAATTTTTGCGCCCTAACGCCGGTGAAATTACTACCATTTACGGCGTGCGCCGGTACTATAATGGGGTATTTGCCAAAGACTACTACCACCGAGGTGTGGATTATGCCGGCCCCTACGGTTCTCCAGTAGTCGCACCGGCCGCCGGCCGAGTAGCCCTCGTGGGACGCGAATCTCAAGGATTCAAAATCCACGGTAATGTCGTTGGTATTGACCACGGTCAAGGTGTTGCCAGCATTTTGCTCCACCTCAGCCGGATTGATGTTAAGGAAGGCGATTTCGTACAAGCAGGTCAAGTAATTGGTACTCTAGGGTCAACGGGGGCTTCGACGGGCCCTCACCTGCACTGGGGGCTTTATGTCAACGGGCAGTCGGTCGATCCGGTTCCTTGGCGGCTTCAGGGATTTGAGTAATTTTGGGAGGTGTTGGGGAATAAAGCTGCCAAATATGAGGTAAGTTGGTGGCTGGAACGTACAGATAACAGTTAGGATTTGTGTGAATTTTCTCAACTCAAGCCTGAAAACTCGAATCTCCAGACGCAAGCAATTGTGTCTCCAAAAAAAACCCTATTGATGATGCCGTTGAGCGGGAAGCATATATGAGTATTGAAAAAATTGTCGAACAAGCTTTGCTGGACGGTTATTTAACACCGTCAATGGAAGCTGAGGTAGGAAGGATCTGCAATACCGCTTCGGAACTTTCGATCGAAGAGTATATGGCTCTCGATCGCCTGATGGGTGCTTTGCTAACCGGGGAAGTTGTTGTTCTCCCCCGCAAGCAGTTCATCAACGTGATGGAAGAGTTGGTACTCAGCGAGGCGATCGCCAGAGTAGCAGAAATTGAGGCAACTAGCGATATGAGCCTGGATGTGGGAGATATTGCCGCTTATGCTTTGAACAGGCTGCCGCCGCTTTACGCTACTACTGAGGAAGGCGCTCATTTTCAAAGGGCTAGGGCTAAAGAGCAACTGCAGCATTTAATCGCCCAACAAGTTAATGAGGCGATCGCCCGCAACTTGGACAGGCCCGACACCCCAAACCCCACAGCTTTGGGCAAGTCTTCTGGAAACGAGGTTCTCTCGCAACTAAGCACTTGGCTGCAGGCAAATGCTACTAACTTTGAGCCGCATTCTCCTTGACTTACTGTTGCCTAAGATTGAGGCTAATGGGACTTGCGACCAATTAATTGCTGCGTTTAAGTCCCGATTTAGCCACAGATTAAAGCCATCGAGCGAAGGACGGAGCTTTAACCCTCCGCAACGCTCGGCTCAATTTTGCAGTAAACTACTACCTTCGTTCTTCCCGATCGACTAATTGTTACTTTCAGAAGCTTCTGTCGGGGAGTTACTGCTGTCTTTTGTCGCTCGCTGTTCGCGCTTTTTCCGTTCAGCTTGAATGACATCTTCAAGCACAATTCGCGCTTGAGCCATTTTTTCGAGATTGCTGCGGTACAAGTCGAGATCTTTGCTAACTTTGTCTTCTGGTAAGTGCAAGGTGTCACTCACTTTTTTGAGGGTTTCGGTTCGCTGTTCTTGGTCTTTTACCAAATCCGGGTCGGATTTTTCTAGCAGCGAGAACAGCCCGATCGCAAACAATCGACTGTACTTAAATTGAGAGTTATTTGCGATCGCCCCTACAGACTCTTGCAAATCTCCGGCCTCTGCAAAACCGCTCTCTCTCTCCAACCACGAGAGCATTTCTTGCCCGGAATGTGCCGCAGCCAAATTTTCCAATCGCTGAGCATCTTGCCGGTAGCGATCGGGATCGTCGTTTAAAGCCTTGCACAAAGCATTAAAAATCGACACCCGGTCTTGTTCCGGCACGTATCCCAACATGAACCGATCGAAAGCTGTCACCACACCCAAAGCGTAAATCGGGTCGTAGCGAAAATCGACATTTGCCGAAAGCAAGTGCATTTCTACCATCAACTCTTCCACTACTCGACGGTAAATTGAATTGATGGGTCGAGTGTGAATTGTATAGAAAGTTCGCTTAGTATCTGAAACAGTACGGTTATTGTTCACCTGAGTTTTATAGCTAATTTTTCCTAATGTTCTTAGGGCTTCTTTACAATCATATCTTAGCTGGGATCGTTAACAAACTTAATCTCCCGATCGGTTCGATCGCGCAATCAATAACACGAGCTGTTTTTTTTGTCAAGCTCTAAGGTTAATAAGTTCGATCGAGATGAGTAAAAGCAATTCGATCCCCAGCCCCATCTAAAATCTAAAATCTAAAATCCCATGACTCTTTCCCCCGAACTAATAGCTCTCGCCAAATACATGGCCGGCGAGTTTGACAACCGAGAACAAGCGCTTGCTGAGCCGGCTTGGTACGTGCACCTCCGCTTGTGGCAGAGACCGCTCCCCGTACCTTTATTTTCCGAACCCAGCATTGCCCTGTTTGCCGAACAAGCGAACGTTTTGAACTTAGACAAACCCTACCGCCCTCGAATCGTGCAACTGCGGCACTCTGCTTCAGGCTCGGGTTTAGAAGCTCAGTATTATATGCTGCGCGACATCGCAGCTTTCCAGGGAGCTGGTAGCAATCCCGACTTGCTCGGAAAGCTAACGAGCGAGCAAATTCAACTGCTCCCCACCTGCAAGCTGTCCGTCACCGTGCAAGATTTAGGTGCAAAGAGCTATCGCTTTCGGGCATCTTTACCTGCCGGTACTCGTTGCTGTTTTGCCTATGAAGGGCAAAATTACCAAGTAGAGCTGGGATTTGAAGCCTTAGCCGAGGAATTCCTCAGCTACGACAAAGGAATAAGCCCCACGACAGGCAAAGCTATCTGGGGAGCTTTAATGGGCCCTTTTAAATTTGTCAAGCGCGAGGATTTAGCCTCAGAGGTGTTGGGGTGAAGGAAGAAGGAAATCAGTTGACAGTTGACAGTTGACAGTTGACAGTTGACAGTTGTCTGCACCGCCAGCAGTCATTAGTCAGAAGGAAGAAGGAAGATTTAGTGATGCTTGAGAGCAAGTAAATTCTTACCTTCTTGCTGTTCTTCTACTGCTGCTTGAGAGCAAGCTTGTGACTTTGAACCTCAAAAGGCTTGTAGCCCGCAAATTATAGATTGCCTCAACTTGCGCGCGGCACCCCCTCTAAAGCTTCTTCTTCCGTTTCAAAAATTTCAAACACAGAATCCATCATGGTGACTTCAAACACCAGTTTGGCTTCGGGATGAACGTTGCAAATCCGGAAACTTCCCTTAACTTTATCGGCATCGCGCATACCTGCTACCAATGAGGTCAGGCCAGAGCTATCGATAAAGTTAACCTGACCAAGATTCACGACAACATGGCGGCTGAGTTTGGAAATACACTCTTGCAACTTGAGGCGGAATTGCCAAGCTGTTGTGATGTCCAGCCGTCCTGTCGGTGCCAAGACGATAACTGTCGTACCGTCTTGAAGCGTGTGGGTTTTTTGATCGATGTGAATCACTGACCCTTCCCTCAGAATTATTGTCTATTGCGGTGGTTACTTTCCCAGTAGTTTAACTCAGGTCGGTGACTGCAGAGGCATCCAATTCGCCCAATCTTGAGGTTTTAAGAATTTTTCGTAGAGTTCGGCTTCCGGGGAGTTGGGTTCTGGCTCGTAGCAGTATTCCCAGCGTACCAGAGGCGGTAGGGACATCAGGATCGATTCGGTGCGTCCGTTGGTCTGCAGGCCGAAAGTCGTGCCCCGATCGTACACTAAGTTAAATTCGACGTAGCGCCCGCGGCGGTAAAGTTGGAAATTGCGCTCGCGATCGCCGTATTCTGTATTGCGGCGCTTTTCGATAATCGGACAGTAAGACGGCAAAAATGCCCGCCCGCAATCCTGGATGAAGGCAAATATCGATTCCCAAGTCCTATCTTCCGGATTCCCGATTTCCTTGCTGTACTCAGCGGCTTTGCCTTTGACGTTTTGGTCGCGGTACAGCGGGCCTTTGGCATTTTGGTAGTCAAAGAAGATGCCGCCGACGCCGCGGGTTTCTTGGCGGTGCGGGAGGTAGAAATATTCGTCGCACCAGAGTTTAAATGTTGGGTAATAGTTCGGGTTGTGTTTGTTGCAAGCAGCTTCGATTGTTTTGTGGAAATGAGCTGCGTCTTCAGCAAACGGGTAGTAGGGAGTTAAATCGATGCCGCCGCCAAACCACCAAATCGGGCCGGCCTCAAAATAGCGATAATTCAGGTGCACAGTAGGCAAGTAAGGATTGCGCGGGTGCAGCACCATTGAAGTACCCGTGGCGTAGAAATCGTGACCTGCGGCTTCCGGGTGCTTGGTCAAAATCAAAGCAGGCAGACTTTCGCCCCAGACTTCAGAAAAATTGACTCCACCCTGTTCAAAAACATTGCCTTCCCGCATGACGCGAGAACGCCCGCCACCACCCTCCGATCGCTCCCAAGCATCTTGCTTGAATTTGCCTGTGCCGTCAAGCTGTTCTAGACCTTGACAAATTTCGTCTTGTATGCCTTTCATAAATTGGCTGACTCTCGCTCTAGAGTCGGCCGGGGGCAAAAACTGAGAAGTAGTGGCTTTAAGAGTTGTAGAAACTGTCATCCGATTTTAGATGTTTAGATGTTAGATTTTAGATTGAAGAATTGCGACCGGGGTATAGATGGGCTGGCGATCGAATAGCTTTCGGTCTAGCTTTCGGTCGTACAACAAATTTTTGCCGATCGGATTTGAGTTGCAGATTTGAGTTGCAGATCGATCGTGAGTCGCAAATCCCGCCGTCATGTCATTATGCCACCCCAAGACTGCAAACGATCGGCATAAAGATATATTAAAAAACAGTAATAAAAATATACTTAAAGATATTTACAAGATTCGATCGACATTTGGTTAACCCAATTGCTGAGCTATGGTGGAGAACGCGATGACCAAAACACTAGATATTAGTTCGGTTTTAGAAATCCTCAAACCGGTGCAAGACCCTGAATTGCGCAAGAGTTTGGTGGAATTAAACATGATCCGCAACGTCCAAATCGACGGCGGCAACGTCAGCTTTACTTTAGTGCTGACTACGCCCGCTTGTCCGCTGCGAGAATTTATTGTTGAAGACTGCCAAAAAGCGGTGAAGCAGTTGCCGGGAGTGGAAAAAGTAGTTGTGGACGTGACAGCCGAAACGCCGCAACAAAAAGGAGTGGTCGATCGACAAGGCATTGAAGGTGTCAAAAATATTGTAGCGATTTCCAGCGGCAAGGGGGGAGTCGGCAAAAGTACGGTGGCGGTAAACGTAGCTGTAGCCCTGGCGCAAACAGGCGCTAAAGTAGGTTTGCTGGATGCCGACATCTACGGACCCAACGACCCGAATATGTTGGGTTTGGGCGACGCGAAAGTAATGGTGAAGGATGGCAAAACCGGGGAAACTCTCGAACCTGCGTTTAACTACGGCGTCAAATTGGTGTCAATGGCATTTTTAATTGACAAAGACCAACCAGTCATTTGGCGCGGGCCGATGTTAAACGGCATCATCCGGCAGTTCCTCTACCAAGTGAATTGGGGCAATTTAGACTATTTGATTGTCGATATGCCGCCGGGTACTGGGGACGCACAATTGACGATGGCCCAAGCGGTACCGATGGCCGGGGCAGTAATCGTGACGACGCCGCAGACAGTAGCTTTGTTGGATTCTCGCAAAGGTTTAAAGATGTTCCAACAGTTGGGAGTGCCGGTGTTGGGAATTGTGGAAAACATGAGTTATTTCGTGCCGCCGGATATGCCGGACAAACAGTACGATATTTTCGGTTCCGGCGGCGGAGAAAAGACAGCCGAAGAGTTGGGAGTACCGCTGCTGGGCTGCATTCCCCTGGAAATTCCGCTGCGGGAAGGGGGCGATGCGGGCGTGCCGATTGTGGCGGGACAACCGGGTTCGGCTTCGGCGAGGGAATTGCGGGCGATCGCGGGTCGGATTGCTGGTAAAGTTTCCGTAGCAGCTTTGGCTTAAGTAGCTTAGAAATTACGCAACAATCCCAGGTATCGGGGCAACCACAGGGGGATTGCCCTACAAAACCCCCTTCCTCTCGTTACCAGGCTCTGCCTGGTAACGCAGATCCCGAGGCTCTGCCTCGCGTGGCAGCATCAAGTCCCGATCGCCAAGAAACGGTAAGCTATAAAAGTCAAACTTCACTTGCAAAAACAATCATGATTTTTCCTGGATCGGCAGTTCGAGTTAAAGATAAGACCGAGATTTACTACGGATTTCAAGGACAAGTCCAGCGAGTTACCGACGGGAAAGCGGCGGTGCTGTTTGAAGGCGGAAATTGGGATAAGTTGATCTCGTTTCGCCTCTCGCAATTGGAACTTGTGGATGCTACGGCCGGGCGGGCCAAGTAGTTTTTAGTCATCAGTCATTAGTTATTAGTTATTAGTGGTTGGGATTGAAAATGAGGGCAAGAAACTGGGTTTTTATCGGATTGATGGTGGCAATCCAAGATTTTGACAAAAACCCGGTTTCTCAAATTCTCTCCACCGAGAAACTGGGGTTTTATCAGATTTATGACCTCATTCAATGTTTTTGGAAAAAACCCGGTTTCTGAACTTCGCGATCGAACTTTAATGACTAATAACTGATGGCAACTATAAATCATCAACTATAAACTATCGACGCTCGCGCTAATATTAACGATCGCGAGCGGGGACGCTCGCACTACAACTATCAACTATCAACTATCAACTATCAACTATCAACTAAAATTTATGCGTTTACCTTTACCCCAATTTGCTGCAAAAGAACGCCATCCCGATCGCTTTGCTGAGGTAATCGAAACGGCAACTTCGGAATTTTTGGCTCAATGTTTGGAACCGGAAGATTTAAGTTTTCCGGCGATGCCGCCTTTTGGAAGTTGGGTGAAGGCGGAAGATGAAGAGTCAAAAAATCAAATTTATGGCATAGTTTATTATGCTACAACTAGCCCGATCGACTCGGTACATAGAGCTAGAGCTTTGGGTTTGTCGCTGGAAGAATTGCGGGAAGAACAACCGCAGATTTTTGCGATGCTAAAAACTGAGTTTCGAGTGGCAATTGTCGGGTTTGAAGCGCCGCCGGAAAGGTTGAATGGCGACGGACGATCGAAGGGTGCAATCTATCAGTATATCCCGCCGCGACCGCCGCAAATTCACCAGGCAGTTTATCGTTGCGAACCAGAAGAAGTGATTGATTTTAGCGAAAAGTTGGATTTTTTGAGGACATTGCTGGGGGTAACTAATGCGCCTGTAGATGCGCTGATTGCTGCGGCAATTCGGGAGGTTTATCAGTTGCGAAAACGCGAGCGATCGTGGTTGGTAGAAGCGGGCAGGAGTTTGAGTGTTTTGCTGAAGGATGATTACGATCGGTTGCGGGTGATTTTGAGTCAGATTCATCCTTAAATAGTTAATATAGCGATCGTTGATAGTTGACAGTTGAGGGCGATGTTTTTAAGATGTGGGATTTAAAATAGGTTTATGGAATTAGAAAAGTATCGAGAGCGAGAGCGATAATTTTATGGTAACACTTCAACTGAGACAGCTCGATATTCCCCTAGGGCAGCGATTGCTGCTGCACGATGTTAGTTGGTCGGAATTTGAAGCTATTTTAGCAGAATTGGGCGATCGGCGTGCCGCTCGCTTAGCTTACAGTCAAGGATTGTTGGAGATTCGGATGCCTTTACCAGAACATGAGGTAAATAAAGAATTAATCGGCGATATGGTGAAGATATTGCTAGAGGAATTAGCAATAGATTGCGAGTGCTTTGGTTCGACAACCTTCAAGCGAGAAAGTAAAAAAAGTGGCGTGGAACCCGACCAATGTTTCTACATCCAAAACCATCAGGTGATGCGGGGGAAACGGCGCTTAGATTTGACAGTAGATCCGCCTCCGGATCTGGCAATTGAAATTGATGTCACCTCGAAAACGCAACTCGATGCTTATGAAGCTTTGCAAGTTCCCGAGTTGTGGCGGTATGAAAATAATAAACTGAGAATTAACGTCCTGCAAGATGGAAAATATGTCGATCGTCCCAGCAGCCAAATCTTTCCAGAATTGCCGATTGTGGAAATGATAGCGGAGTCGCTGACCGACAGCATAACTCTTGGGAGAAGCCCGACTTTAAGAGCTTTTCGCGATCGGATCAGGCGGGCGATCGCAAATTAGTTTCAATATAGGTTTTCGCCTGCTTCTATTCGCGAAAGAAGAAACGATCGCACTTAATTTAAAATGCGATCGCACCCTTCAGTTTTGCAGATTGCTGCGCCTGATGTAAAAGAGCATTTCTGCCCAATTTAATCTAGAGAAACGTAGCGAATCAAACTCCGCATTAGCTTGCCGACATTTGGGGCTGGTAAAATCTGCGACCATTCTTTAATTTCGGCAAAGCGACGCAAGTAGAGCGCGCTAACAATTTTATCGATTCCCTTCTGGGAACCAATTACCAAGATTAGCACGGGTTCCCGATTTGGTTCGGCAGGTGCGGGATTTGGCTGCAATGCCGGCACTGTCGGGATTTCGTTGATATTTGTGGAAACAAAAAGCTGTGTTTGAGCCATTGCGATCGAACTCCTCAATTTAATAGGTGCTGATTGTCAACTATCCAGCAGTGTAACGCATTAGATGACAATTAGCAACGTTTACAGGAGCGTTACTCTCTGACACAATCGAGAGCATGGGAAGAGCAGGCAAAGCCCTCAGACAAATCTTAGAGGCATACGAAATCAGTCAATATCAGTTAGCGGCAAAGATGGAAATCGATCGCTCAAACATTAGCCGTTGGGTGAGTGAAGAACGAGATCCGTCTGCTGAGGCGGTATATGCAATCAAGCAAGCTTTGCAGGAATTGAACCGACAGGCTGCTGATGAATTTGTCAGATTGTATTTGGGAAATGGTGGTAAAAAAAATTAGGTTTTGATTTGTGAAAAATGTCTCATACCATTTTTCTAAAGATCCGATAGAGATAGAGGACGGCAAAACATTGTAATTATCTACTTTCCCCGTTCGCCCAAGTCTGTCATAACTTTAAAAAGATGGTATCATCTATCGCTAGGTGGCATTAATAGCTAGTGCAAATTAGTATCAGTTAAAATCGCCTTTTTTGAAAAGCAAAAATACGATATGTGGGTAGAGATAACAGCGCTCGATCGCGTTCCGGAATGGGGCGTTTTGCCTGTAAAAATTGAGGAAATTTCGTTGATTTTAAACCGTCAAGGCATGAAGGTCGCTTGTTACCGCAATGCTTGCACTCATTTGGAATATCCGATCGACATGGGCAAGGTTAGCAACGGTATCATTACTTGTCCGTTTCACAAATATCAGTTTAAATTAGATAGCGGTAAATGTTTGAATGCACCCGCCGATCCCTTGGAATCTTTTCCGGTAAAAATTGAGGGCGATCGACTGTTTGTAGAAATTTAATAGTTTGCGCTCCAGGTAAGGGCGATCGAACTTGATTTTTTTGAGAATTCGCTACCCTGTAGGTGTAAAAATTGGGGTATCAAATATCAGGTATTGAAACGCAAATCTGTTTTTTTTTAAATGAATTCTTTAGCCCTCTTTCAGAGGACTTTCGCTATGAGCCAGGGAATTAATTCCCTGGCGGACTGCAACGCCAGTGCGTTAAATTGATACGGTAACTATGAATGGGTACCTGCTGAAATCCTTTCCGATCGATACAAAGATTGAATGCAATTAATTCAGCTCAATCGAACCAGCAATTAACTGCTAGAATAAATCCCCCTTTCTTGCAGTTGCTGCATAAAAAACTCTTCCAAACTCGGTTTTGCTAAATTCATACCGATTAGCTGCCCGCCAGACGCGGCAAGATTAGCGAGAAAATCCTTGGGATTGCCGCGCAAGTGACCGTACCATAAATCCTTGTCAACTTCCAGATCCGGTATCCATTTTTTCAGGATGTTCAAGTGACCTCCTTTCCCTTGCACCCGGTAGGTTTCTGTAGTTCCTAAAAGTTCGTCGATCGCCCCGATACAGATTAATTCACCTCTAGCCAAAATCGCCACTCGATCGCAAATTTTTTCCACATCAGACAGTACGTGGGAATTAAAAAAAATCGTTTTTCCTTGACTTTTTAGCGATAAAATTATCTCCCGCATCTGATAGCGTCCCATCGGATCTAAGCCGGACATTGGCTCGTCTAAAAATACTACCTCTGGATTGTTAATCAATGCTTGAGCCATGCCGATCCGCTGCAGCATTCCTTTAGAATACTGTCGCAATTGTTTTTTCACCGCAGCCGAATGTGCCAGCCCAACTAAGTCTAGCAATTGCGGGATTCGCTGTCGCTGCACGGATCGCGGAATTTGAAACAGCCCTGCGGCAAATTGCAAAAATTCCCAGCCCGTGAGATAATCGTAAAAATAAGGATTTTCGGGCAAATAACCGACTCGTTGCTTGACGGCGCGATCGCCCAAAGGTCTCCCCAAAAGCAATGCGGAACCGGCAGTCGGCCTTACTATCCCCAACAAAGTTTTCAGCAGCGTCGTTTTCCCCGCTCCATTTTGTCCCAAAAGCCCGAAAGTTTCACCTTGAGAGACGGCGAGAGTGCAGTTTTTGAGCGATTCAATTTTTTGATTCATCCAAAAACCCGTGCGGTAGAATTTCCCAAGATTGAATGTTTCTACCACTAACGGCACTTGAGGTTGTTCGATCGAACTTGACCGATCTATCACAGGTTCCATTTTTGCAAGCAAATTAACTAGCCACTGATTCTAACAAAACTTCTACCATTTTAGATTTTAGATTTTAGATTTGACAAGACTTTTGCCTTCTGCCATCTGCCTTCGGCTATAATATTAGCTGTAATTAAACCCGACTAAATATGGAACGTTCAAAATTTATTGCTATTATCACTGGCGCGATTTCTCTAATTTTAGCACTTGCTTACCTGTTGCTAGTCACAGTCCTCGACTTCCGGGGAGAAATGCTGCCGGCACCAACCAGTCAGTTACCCGTTTCGGTGCCAGTTCAGCAGTTGGGTTTTGCTAGCTCGATTTTGCCCTTACCGGGAACTTACCAAAAATTGTGATGCAGAAGACAGGAGGCAGGAGGCAGGAGGCAGGAGTCAGGAGAAGTGTTGTTAGAAATAGGAGACGATCCCGGAGTAATTCTTGACCTAACACCTAATACCTAACACCTAATACCTAACACCTAATACCTAACACCTTAAGAAAGTGCGATCGTCCGGCTGTTGGCAAGCCTCACGATCGACAAAATTAATAAAATTCAGTTGCTTTAATCATGTGATAAGCTACTAACAATTGAGTCAAAGCTAACGGGTAACTTTGCAAAATTTCCCCTGTTGTACCGATAAGTTTGCCAATTTCTGGATTGCCTTGAGTAGTACAAAATCCGCGCAGGTGCGGCATCTCGCTGCACAAAATCATTTCCAATTCCTGGACTTGTTCGCTAGTAGCGTGGGAATCTACTTCTAACACATCAACAGGTTTGCCCATATCTCGATCGAGCCCCAAGCGAATTGCCGGTTTAAGAACATCGCTGCCCTGGTTTAAAATATTAGTAAAATCCGGATGCGGGATGGTCGGTCTCAGCACTAAACGCACGTTTAATTTTGAACTATCTTCGTCTTTTGCTGGGTAAAAACTAACTACCACATCTGCCGATTTGCGCTGGGGGCGGATAAATTCTTCCGAATCCGGTTCCCGCTTGTGCAGTTCTGCAATTACCTGTTCTTCTGTATACCCTCGCTTCATAGTATCGCGCTTGATTTTCCACTGAGCTCGCTGGCTTTCTGGAGGGGCAAGATAAACTTTTACGTCGTAAGAATCGCGAATTGTTCTAGTTGCATAACCCAGCAAACCTTCTACAATTACAAATTTTTGGGGCTTGATGTATTCTGGCGGATCGAAAGTACCTGTATCGTGATTGTAAATGGGTTTGAGAATAGCTTGTCCGGTACGCAGCAAGGTAAGGTGCTGCTGCATGATGTCGAGATAATTGCAGTCGGGATGCAAAGCCGTGAGCCCGATTTCGGCCCGCTGCTTTCTGTCGTAGCGGTGGTAGTCGTCGGTGCAAATAATCGTGACATTTTCTGGGCCCAATACCTGTGCAATTCCGCGCGTTAAGGTGGTTTTGCCTGCCGCGCTATCTCCGACGATGCCGAGAATAATTGGACGATTGCTCATTATTTTTACTCCGCTAGATTTAGAATTTTTATTGTAAACTTTAGATACTATCAAAGAATGACACCCACGATCGTAAAAATATTGTAAATTTTATTAAGCTAATTTATTCAAATAAAGTGAAGGCTTATCTAAGATGTTTATTTAGTGCCGATCGCCTCAATGACATTTTAAAATAGATGGCAAAAGAATATAGTTAAAGTGTTGGCAAAAAATCGCAGAATTATTTTTTATTCAAGAGAAGACCAACAGGCGATCGAGAGCTATCTGAGGCTGAATAAACCCTTATTTATAACAAGCCGATGAATCAATCTAATTCTCCAACTTTCAGGGGCAGCATCTTAATTGTTGACGACAGTCAGAATAATTTAAGTTTGCTCGATCGAATCTTATCTAAAAGAGGCTATAAAGTGCGAGTTGCATCGAGTGGCAAATTCGCTTTGGAGGCCGTCGAGTTGGCTCAGCCAGACTTAATTTTGCTCGATATTATGATGCCCGATATGGACGGCTACGAAGTTTGCAGCCGCCTTAAAGCAGAGGAACGCACGCGCGGTATTCCGGTTATTTTTCTGAGTGCGTTGGTGGAAGTTGCCGATAAAGTGAAAGGTTTTAGTGTGGGTGGAGTAGACTACATTACTAAACCTTTTGAACCGACGGAGGTAGTAGCTAGAGTAGAAAATCAGTTGCGCATGCGCGAATTGGAGTTGCAACTCAGGGAAAAAAATACAATGCTGCGTCGCGAAATCGCCTATCGGGAACAAGCAGAAGTTGAGACTAGATTGCTGCTGGAAACAACAAAATTTCAAAAAGAACAAATAGAAGAATTGCTATTAAATATCTTACCGAAACCGATTGCCGATCGCCTGCAAGACAGGCAAAGTATTATTGCCGACAGCTTTGCCGATGTTAGTGTTTTATTTGCCGACTTGGTAGGATTTACCAGTTTTGCTTCCAATAAAACCGCATCGGAAACGGTAAAACTTCTCAATCAAATTTTCAGTCAATTCGACCAACTTTCAATACAGCACGGTTTGGAGAAAATCAAAACAATCGGCGACGCATACATGGTAGTTGGGGGTTTACCCGAACCATCAGCAAATCACGCCGAAGCAATCGCCCTGATGGCATTAGATATGCAAACTGCTGTCGCTAGATTCAATGTCAAAAACAATCAAAACTTTAGTCTCCGCATCGGAATCAACATCGGTTCAGTAGTCGCGGGAGTAATCGGTTTGACTAAATTCAGTTACGATTTGTGGGGAGATACAGTGAATGTGGCTAACAGGATGGAGTCGAACGGTATTCCGGGAGAAATTCAGGTGACGGAGGCAGTTTACGAGCGTTTGAAAGATAAATTTTCGTTTAAAAAAACGCGGTATTATCGAGGTTAA
>JAAUPF010000139.1 GCA_012034575.1 Richelia sp. CSU_2_1
ACGATTTAGGTTTCTGCTTCTTCCCTTTAAGGGATTTCGCACCTGCCTTCACAGATTTACTCTGTTCGGGCGGAGCGAAGCGGAGGGCTTACGGTCGCTCCACAGACTGACACGGCAAGCCCTGCCGCCAAAATATTCTTTGCTGCGTTGATATAGAAGGATACGCCCCGATCGACGGCACGTATCCCGACTACAATGTTTTGATACCCAAACAGAGCGAAACAAGTTTCTCGATCGACAGGCTCTGTCTTCTAAGTGCGATCGAGCGAGTAGCACTACTTTCCGCAAAAGAATCCCGAATGGTGAAAATCTCGATCGGGCAAAAGAATTTAACTGTCTCCACTGAGGGGAAGGATATTGGTTCGGGCAAAGAGTCGGTTGAGATAGAATCGCTTGAAGGCGAACCAATGGACTTGGCTTTTAATATAAAATACCTGACAGACATATTGAGGACAACAGGCTCTTCAAAGGTTTGCTTCCTTGCAAACAAACCTTTATCTCCTGTAATAGTACGCCCTGATGGCGCAGAGAAAACCATTTTTCTTGTCGTGCCAATGCAGCCAAGAGCCTAATTCAACAGTTGTTTCTGGACTTACGATCGTAAGCAGCCTTCGGTTATTACCCGATCGAAAAAGACCAGAAATGTCTGTTAAACATTTCTGGTCTTTTTCGATTATTGAACGATAAAACGTTGACCCTCATTGATTTAATTGTCATCTGACGGCAGTCGCTCTATTTCAATCCGATCGCTAGAATAACTGTCTTGAGCGTAAGTGTCGCGACAAAACAAACCGCCGTCAACTTCTTCTACTTGATATCCGTATCGGCGCAAAACACTTAATGCCGTATTGAGATCTGATAGCAATCCAGAGTGAGTTGCCAGCATACTTAAAGCAGGTATCTTGGGGTGCAATTTAAATGAAGTTTTTGTTTCCCCTCTGAAGGTTACCGTACTGAATTCAGCAACAGCCTCTGGGTTAATCCATTCAGCAGAAGGCTTGACTTCATAAACTCCGTTTTCGTATTTAATATAGTCCAAAATATTAGAAAGCCCGATCGCAGCAAGCTCTTTAAAAATCCTGCTTGCTTCGACTTTAGACTCTTGTAAAAGCTTCTTTTGCAGGCGATCGATCTCTGCTTGAATAAGAGTATTTGCTAACAGCCTCCAAGCACCGGCAGTTGCAGTTAGAGGATTTTTAGCTCGATAGCCCGCGCGAGTATAAGCGGGGCCGGGATTGAGATCCTTGACGTATTCCTCGCAAAATCTCTGCTGTTGCGGGTTTAATTTTCCCGACACATTTCCCGGCACCAGCTTGCCCGCCCGTCGCGACTTTTTATTACCTCCTGGCTTTTTGTTGGCTTCGTTAGGTTTTTCGTCCATTGTTCGTGAAAGATTTTCTTGCAAAAACACCCTGCTGCCTGGACACACTTAGCTTAGATTTTAGGTGCCAAAACTTCGACTCCAGAGGTTTTTTCAACCCATATAATGGAACCGTAATTGATCGCCATCAGAACTTTTAGGCTCCGATTTGGCTGTCTTTTTACAGACATGGCTTCAACCAACAGCGGTTTAACGTGAGACTCGGCGTGTTTTAAGCGATCGTCCAAAACACCGTCACTCAATCTCTGAGTCTGGAAAGGGGGTGCCTCTCCAGAAGAACCGAAACGGAAGGTGCTGTGCTGGTGAGCGTTGCATATCAGGTCAAAATTTTGGAGATCTCCGGGCTTGAAGATTATCTCGATTTTGATTTTTTGCCCGCAAGAGCTTGATGTTTCGAGCCAATACTTTACATAAGGCTCGATCGCCTTCCAGACTCCCGCTACTGCCGTTGCCTTGGAGTCGTCCGCGACGACTCCAACAATTGTTTGTCCTGCCACTTTTACTTTCTCGATGAACGTTCCATCTCTTTACGCTGGCGCTCGTAAGTGTCGGCCAACTTCTTTACATAATAATTGCGCGTAGCAACCGACATTCGCAACACCTCCTCCCTAGAAGAAAACGGTGCTTGCTCACCAGCACACAAAAAGAAGATACTGTCTTCCCGGTACTGACTCTGCAAGGCGATCGTCTCAGGATCGAACGGGATTAACAGACCCATATAGAAAGTTGGGCAATTGCACCCAAGGAAGGGCTTCTTTCCACTTGAAACCGCAGTTGATGCAATCCATATCGATCTGCATCAGCGGACCGGGTTGCAATTTTTCAAGGGCCCCAAAAATAGCTTCCTTGTCTTCCTTCGAGTCGATCGCCCGCGCGTACAAGGTCTCGTCGAAAAAATTCCCCCTGGGTTCTCTATAGGCATTGGAGTCGGGGAATGAGTGCATCATCGCCGATACGAGACTGAGTTTTGGAAATGCTCCCGCTCCCGGATCTGCCATTTTTTCAACTGATAGAAACGCAAGGGCCTCATCCTCAGCTTGAGAATATGTTCCCCCGTTACGGTAAAACCATCCTTTAAAACAATGTCGAACAAGGGCTCTTGGGGAAGGTGGCGGTAGCACTTGACGCTTACGGTGCCCAAATCGTGGTAGGGCTGGCTGTCGTCGCCACGATCTTCATTTACAGTGTCGCACCTCGGACACTGACCGGTAATCGCAATATCTCCCTTCCCTTGGTAGGCATACCGGATACCGAGGACGATCGAAAAGATGTCGCCCAAGTCCATGCGATCGATCGTGCGTCGCGGATCGCTATCAAACCTTTCTAGAGGCAATCCGCCAATATCTTTAATCGCGCGAGGCAAAAACTGCCGGAGAGTAGAGTACACCTTGTCCGCACCCTGCTTGCGGGTTTGAAACAGCCTCTCTAAAGATACTTCCATTTCTCCGGTATACGGATGCAGGGTATACGACCGGAGCCGCTGCCCTTCAAAGAACAAGCCTGTAGGCAAATTCTCGCCTAATTCGGAAAAAGGCACGTCGTCTAAAAATACATCTTCGATCGGAATCCCGCCAGAGCTAGTCGCGATCGGCAAAGACTCTGGCGCAAATCCGGTGGATTCAGGTTCGTGTTTTGGCATAAATAAAAAAAAAAGAGCCCTCGCGCCGGCGGACGCAAAGACTCTTTTTGGGGGTGTCTGGGGTTGAGATATCGTTTGTTATCGGGCAGCACAAAGAATTGCACTGTCGAACTTATTATAATCGCAAACTCAAATAGATCGCGCGTTTAATACAAAAAAGATCGAATGGCAGTGGACTCAGTACCAAAAGATCGAAGTAGCGATCGGGCTAATTCTCGATCGCTACCTTGAAGTAGCGGGCGATCGGCGTTGGGGATGCGGCAAGATGCGATTCTTGTCGCATCTCCGCCCTAATAGCCAACAAACCAACAAAAAAAACGTGCAACAAACAATCTTTGGTTGCACGTTTTTTTGTAAAGCGTCACAATATTCCTGTTTTTTGGTCTGCAAGCAGGATTTAATCCGGTTTTAACAAATGTTCGATCGCCCCGCGAACTTTATTCGTCCATGCGGGAATCTTGTCGAGAGTTGAGACCCACAAGGGAGAGGAAACGAGCAAGGCTGTAACATTAATGATAACAATTAATTTAACGTTGTCGATCGCCCACTTTCTGCCCTCAAAAGCAATAAATTTTAAAACCTCTTGAGATTTGCGGTTTGCTGCAAACAGCCACAATCCGCCTGATATTGCGGAAGTTATTTTGCTTTGAGATTCTAAGATTTGCGCGCATTCTTGTTCGATCTTTTCAATTTTTAATTGAATATTTCTTAAGTCTTCAGTTGAACTTTCCTGTCTGACCGTTAATTCTGACAGTCGGTTGTTGTTAGACTCAAAACCCAAAATCCTTGCTTCAATAAACTGAACGTCTCGGGCTAGATCCCTGACTGCTGTACTGCTGGGAGTCAAAAAAATAGCGTCTATCTGGTCTTCAACGCGCTCGACTCTGATGAAAAGCTCGTGAATGTGAATGTTCCGGCGCAAGTCCGTTCCGGTCAAAGTGGAAAGAGCTTTTGGCAGTTCGTCGGAGCGATCGACCAAATCCAATGCTTGACTTTTCATCAGGCATTTGTATCCCCTAGCCTCTACTTCCTCGATGGTTTTTGGGTTTTTATTTCCTGTCAGAACGAGTATTCGCGCGTCGTCCAAGTCTTCGCTTTTTTCAATAGCGTCGATCGCTGCCAGCGGGTTATCGGGGTCTCCTGCCGTCCCGCCCAAATCGAGTACGATGCGACACCGACGGATGCCGTTGCTTTTAAGGATCTCGATCGCCTCGTCAATCCCGGTGGCGCTCGTTACATCAGAAATTCCCGATTCCTTGAGAAGGATCTCGGCGAATTCGCTATCACTTTGCGAGTCATCTACAATAATTACCGGCAGGTCGTCTGTCATACTTTACTTTGGGGGCAACATAGATGTTTGACAAAAAAATAAGACCGTATCTTTTAATGCCTTTATTGTTTCATCTAACCCGAGGGGTTTTATCAAAAAACTGTTGCAATAATTTTGATAAGCATTGAGGATGTCAGTCTCGTTTTTTGAGGTAGAAAAAATAACAGTTGGCACCTTCTTGAGTTCTGGATGGTTTTTAATAAATTGCAAGACTTCCAACCCCGATGCCCGCCCGAGATGCCAATCGAGCAGGATCAAGTCTGGAGAAACGCTCCGTCCAAGCTCAAAAATAGCAATTCGCCCGTCTCGGTAAATTTCCAGATCGATCTCTAGGCCGCAATCATCAAAAACATATTGCGCCACTTCTACATCGTCGGGAGAATTTTCGATGAGACAAATTAATACCATGCCAATTACATTACACGCGACTGAACAAAAGACCTTGAGACCTGCTTATCGGCAGCGTGAAGTAAAACGTGCTACCCTTGCCCTCGCCTTCGGATTCCACCCAAATCTTCCCTCTGTGCCTCTGAATCACTTTCTGGCAAATAGACAGCCCCATTCCGGTCCCCGGAAATCAAGATTCATTTTCATGCAACCTATACCACACCCTGAAAATTTGCTTGGCATATTGCATGTCGATACCTATTCCGTTATCCGCGACGGAGAATTGCCAAAACATCTCGGAATTAGATGTTTCCGATCGAGTCTCCCGACACCCGATCCAAACAGTTGGGGGTTCGCCGGACTCTCGTTCGTGAAATTTAATTGCATTAATTATCAGGTTCCTAAAAACTTGCAAGATCTGCCGCCGATCGCAAGAAATTTGCGGCAAAAAAGAAACTATTTGGACGCTCGCCCCGGCAGAACAAATTGTTTCCTTGAGTTCCTCGATCGCTTCGCGAACTATTTCTTCTGACTCGCAAGAAGCAAAAGATTTTTTTTGAGAATCAACGCGGGCTAGATCCAGTTGGTCGTCGATCATCCGAGACGCTCGACGGACGCTCGCAATAGTTTTGTCGAGCCTGCTTCTAGCTTCTGGATCTGAAATCCCCAGCAAATCCATTCTCCTCGCCAGCAACTGCTGGTGGTTGGCGATCGCCCGAAGCGGTTCCGTGAGATCGTGAGAGAGGCTGTATAGACCCGCTCCATGTTTTTTCGGGCAGAATGCTGTTCTGTCACGTCGATCGCAACTCCAGCTAACCCTCCCGTCCCTTCAATCCGCGCGGTGTGGCTTCGCATTACCGTACTGCCGTCGGTTGTCGCGATCGTACTGTCGAATCCCCCAAGCGCAAACGCCTCTTTGAATGAGGAGATAACGCGAGGAAAGGCTGCATTTTCTTCAAAGATATTGCGCCCCAACAACCTCTCGGGAAAAATTTCTTCAATCTCGCTACCTCCCACGCGGAACGTGCAATTTCCGTAGCGATCTAGTTCGTATAGAACAACCGGCGAACCGGAAATTGCTTTTTCAAGCACTCGATCGATCCGCTGGCACCTGTTTTGGGATTCCATTTTTGCAATCCCGCGACAAATATTGAGCGAGATTTCTCGAAAGACATCCCAATAATCTTTCATTTTTGACAAATCGCGACACCCGCTAACCTCCAATACCCACTTTTCACCTTCGATCTCCGAACACGCAGCAACCGCCTTCTTCGTGCTGTCGATCGCGACACCTTTGTCTTTAAGTTGCTCCAATCCAGGATGCAAGAAAGGAGACTGGCTGTCGGAAAACACAACCCGACTCCCCCGCCAGACAGAATACTCGCTCGCTTCCAGTAAATGCTTGAGGATGCTAGCAGCCGCGCGCGCGTGACTTTCTGTTGAGTTCTTTAACAAAGACTTGACAGCCTCGATCGATACGAGCATTTTCTTCCGATCTTCCGAAAGCAACAAGTCGAACGTTGCATCGATTTTACGTTTGGCTTGCTGGAGTGCCAGTAAATCTTGCGGGCGGGGAAAATCTGCCTCAAGCCAGCAGGCAATTGCACCCCAGTCGCCGTAAAATCTAGCGATGATGATATTTCCTCGAATATCGTCTGACCCACTAAAAAAATCGATTCCAACTTCGGTCAGTCGATCGGCAACAGAATTGTCGGGTCGCGATTCGGCGACAATCTTGGGTATTCCTCCGGTCTCTGGGGCGAATTCAACGATCGCGGCGCGAATGCCATTTAATTCCGCGCGCAATTGTTGCACCGCTGTTTCTAGCAGTGCGTTAAACTCAGCATTATTCATATTTTTAATTTTTTTTGTTGGCGGTTAAAACCGCCATGAATCTTTCTTGAATCTTAACATTTTTAGTAGTCGGGAATCCCAAGAATCACTTCTTGGGATTCCTCTTTCTTGGACTCGACTTACTTGAAGGAGTTTCCCCACTCAAGCAGAGATCGATGTCTCGCCTAGGCGTTTGAGGTTCCCGTGTGCCCCAATGTACACACAAGCAACAAAGCACCGCAGGACTGACGCCTGCGATGCTTTGAGATCGAACGGGATTAGAATGGGACTTCCTCATCGTCCCAGGATGTGTCGCTTTCCCCGGTCGCTTCTACCACGAGTTCTGGGACAGGGAATTCAAGATCGCAGTTGAATGCCTTGTTTAGCAAGATCGCATTTTTCGCGCTCTCGCCTCCCTTGGAGTGCATCTCCAGCAGATCTTCCTTGCTGAAAACCTGGAACAAGGGAATCTCGTGGTCTTTTAGGTAGGCAATCCCATTCCCGATTTGAGAGCTGGCAAGCCAGGTCGCAACTGTTTCGCGGGTCTGAGTTCCTGGGAAATTCGACTTGCTTGGCTTGCTCTTAGAATTTCCTATCTCTCGCCTTTCTTGCGGGGACAAAATCTGCCACGCCGCTATTTTGATATGCTGCGGGATGCCTGCCAGTCCATCCCGATCGTAATTGCGATACATATTGGCAAGAGACTCTAGAATATTGAGACTCTCATTGGCGGATTCGATTGCCAGATCGGCCTCTTGCTTGCCCAATTTTTCGGTAGCAATGCTGGCTGTTTGGCCAGCACTTTGCTGGTAGAAAAGCCAGAGCCAATTTCTTCCAGGCTCGGACAACAGATAATCCTTACAGTGAGGGCAGTGACGATCTGCATCAGAGATCGCTTCCGCGACTTTCTGCCCGTTTTCTACTTTTTGGTAGGCAGCCTCCAATGCAAGGGCTGTCAATCTCATTCCTTCATCCCCCAGTTGCTGGGGCAATGCTAGCAATTTTTCTCGGTAAATAGCAAAGCGCAAAGCAGTCACCTTACTCCTTGCGTATCGGTATTCTGCACTTTCCCTCTGGCAGCGTATGTCTCGCTTTGCGTTTGACAGACCCGCACATTTACCAAAAGCCTTTTCGTAGTCATCTTTCGCAGCAGATTCGTGTGCCAAAGCCGCCTGCAGTTGTTCCTCCAGCGACACAGAGGGAGGACTGTACGGGTTTGCGTCAATCGCGACAGATTCTGCGAGAGGCTCCGCGATCGAGATTTCTTCTGCTTCTCCCGCAATCGTCCCTGCGATAGAGACTGCTTCTGCCTCTCCTGCAATCGACTCTGTGACGGATTCCGCGAGTGGTTCTTCGATCGTACTTTCTTCTTTTACTGGTTCAACACAGTCCCGCACGCCTACCGCGTTCGCGCTCTCCTCTGTCGGTTCAGGAACAGTTCTCTCTGCCCCTTCCGCGATCGACCCTACACCCTGCCTCAACTCAACCGCAGCCGATATCCTTCCATCGTTATATGCGCGATCGACATCGACTCTCAAAGAATCGATTTCTTGACGCAAGTTCCTCGAAGCCCTTTCTACCGCTAAATCTACCTTGGCGGTAGCCTCTGAAGCATCAACCAGTTCTAATAATTCCCCAATCGGGCTGCCGGGCTCTTTTTCGAGCGTGCCGAAAGGCACCTCAACCTCCCGGCCGTCAAGCAGCAATACTAAAGCCTTGCTGTCGGGCAGTTTCTTCTTCAAAATCCCTCTTTGTCCGTACAATTCGGACTCGTCGCCTCGGATTGAGGCAAAATCGTGCAATCGGGGGGGGCGCTTGCCGTCCAATCGGAGGCTCCCGCGAACGATCTCTCGCTCTTCCCCTGAATTGTCTATGCGAATCTTGACTGCATCGGTTTCTTCGGAATAATCGGTAATTTTCCCCCTGTATGTAACAGAGGATTCCTTGAAGGACACTCTTTCTTGCTCGGGAACAGACTCGCGCGCGATCGCCCTCGTTACGTCTGCGGGTTTTACCCCGCCCTTTGCCTTCGACTCCCCTTGCTCCAGCTCGATCTGGATGTCTACCAGATCTGCAAGGATTTTTTGGGCAACCCCTACTTTTCTTTCCTCCGGCACCCCAATCGTTTTTGTCAGACTGTCGGGAATTTTTTCCAAAAGACCTATTCCCGCCTTGAGTCCGACACCCCCACTGAGAATGAAATCGAGATTTTGTTCTGATTCCAGACCCATCGTTTGAATCCAGGAATACAGCCTTCTTGAAACTTCAATATCTTTGCGAAGCGTCGCCGGCAGTCGGTGGCGGAACAGCTTCGTCGCAGCGCGCTCTTTGCCGCGTTCCGCAACTATGCTTGCTAGTTTGTGGGATGCCTCTCCCAGCTTCAAAAAATGATTTCTTACAGCCTTGAGGAGTTCGGCTGCTGCCTCTTCTGCCTGCTGGCACAATTCTCGTGCCAGGGATTCCCAATCTTCTTCTTGCTGGATTTGGACTGCTGCAACGCTTGTTGCATTTCGACTAATTGAAGCAGTATTTTCGGAATATACTTGACAATCTTCAATGATTTCCTTCATAATAATCCTTGAATGTTTATTTTTTTTCTGCGATGTTCGCTCCACCAGAGCGACTCGCTTTTTTTATGCTAGCAAAAGCTGTCGGGAAAATCTACCTTTGGGCTCTGGATTTTTGCCAATATTTAATTGTCGCGCGAAAGTATATTTACAGTCGCGAAAAAACGCAACGAACCAGAGAGTCGTTGTTAGCGTTTTTTATTGAGGTCGAGCAACAATTTTTCATTCACATCTTACACCGCATTTTCCAAAATTGCAAATATTGCATTCGCGCGAGAGTGTACAATTGCCGTGAAGGCAAAGAATTTTGAAAATATGTTCGATTCTAAAGCGCCTTGCGCGCCAGTCGTTTTTTTTAGAGCGTACAGCCACCAAGAGGCCGGAGGGCATCGCGAAACTTGGAGGGAGGTGTGCGATCGAACTGTTGTCGGGACTGCGAAGCTGGGGGGCTTATCCCGCGAAGAAGCCCAACTGCTGTGGGACCAGCAGTACAATTTTAAATGCCTGACTTCCGGTCGCGCTTTATGGGTGGGTGGGAGACATTGGCTGGAGCAGCCGGAGAATTTTCCGGGGGCTTACAACTGCACGTCACTGCGCCTCGCATCCCAGAATATTTTTGGCTTGCTTATGGAATTGGCAATGATGGGCTGCGGCACCGGCGCGGTACTGACAGCAGAATGTACGGAATGGCTGTCGCCCGTCAGGAACAAGCTAAAGGTATCGATCGTCCGGGAAGTCGGCTCTATCCCTCAAGAAGCCAGAAAAGAAGCTACAGAAGTAATGAGATTGGAGGGCGATCGCTTTTCGATCTCTGTCGGTGACAGCCGTCGGGGCTGGGCGGATGCCTATCAAGACACGATCGACCTGGCTTTTGAGGATTTTGGCAGCCCGCGCGAAATCGAATTGTCGGTAGACCTTTCTTCAGTCCGGCCTGCGGGAGAGAAACTCAAGGGATTTGGAGGGATAGCCAATCCGAAGGAACTCCCCAAATTATTTGCTAAATGTGTAAAAATCCTCAACGGCGCGATCGGGCGCAAGCTCAACTCGATCGAATGCTGCTTGCTGATCGACGAAGCAGCGAAAGTTGTCGTTGCGGGGAACATCCGGCGCACGGCAGGCATCAGGCAGTTTGACGCCTCTGACACTCTCGCGATCGGAGCCAAGGACAAATTGTGGCAGATCGACGAGGCAGGAGTGTGGTCGATCGACCCCGAACGCGATGCCCTGCGGATGAGCAACCATACGAGAATTTTTGACAGCCAGCCAACTCTTGAGGAATGTGTTGAGTCCGTCCGCAAGCAGTATCAGTCTGGGGAAGGGGCGATCCAGTGGAGCGGGGAAGCGCTTGCCCGAGGAAACTGCGATATCCTGCCCGGACAAAAGCGACAGGAATTTTTAGAGGCTTGCAAGGCGGGCAACGCGCGCGAATGGATTCGCGACAGGTATCCCGAAATGACTGCAACAGAGCTGGAACACAGGCTCAACCGCAAAGGGTTGAATCCCTGTGGCGAAATTTTGGGAAACGACTTCATGTGCAATCTTACTGAAGTACACCTCAACAACATCGATCCGCTGGATTTAGAAGAACAGGGGCTGGCTTTCAAGGCAGGAGCTATTGCTGCGGGGGTGTTCCTCAATCACAAGTTTGTCGAGCCTATTTTGCAGGAAAGCCGGGAACTAGACCCAATCGTTGGCGTTTCCTTTACTGGGCTGTTCGACTTTTTCGTCGCAGCTTTTGGCGCGAAGTGGTTGCACTGGTGGGAGTCGGAGCGCCCGCTTGCCTACGTTCTCCCGATCGTTGACAAGCGGGTCGAGCTAATCTGCGATCTTTTCGGCGCGAATATGGACGATTATCGGGTAGGAGACTCCGGCTGGAATTTTGGCCGCGTTTATCGGGATTTGGAAGCAGCGTATTTGGCATTTTGGAGAAAGGTCGCAGAAGAGAATGTGGCTGCCTACTGCGACAAGCACGGGCTGAAGCGTCCGAACCGTTGCACGACAGTCCAGCCTTCGGGAACGAAATCTCTACTGACAGGAGCTTCGCCAGGGTGGCACCCGCCAAAAGCGCAGAGGTTTATCCGCAGGATTACAGTAGCAAATAATTCGGCTGTTGGTTTGGCCGCGATCGAGTGCGGCTACTCGGTAGTCCCCTCGCAATCTGACAAGGACGATTCAGGAAGGCTGCTGGAAGATCCGTTCGACCCTCGGTGTACCGAGTGGTTGATCGAAATCCCGACGCAGGCAGTTTGGGCAGATCTCCCCGGAATCGGCGAAGTCGATACCAGCAAGTTTTCAGCGGGCGCTCAGGTAGATTTCTACCTCCAAGTGCAGAAATTCTACACAACCCACAATACCTCGGCGACGATCGAGCTGAGAGAAAACGAGATCGAATCGCTGGGGAAAAGGATCTTTGAGGCGATCGATAAAATGAGGGGTACGTTTCGGCAGCCCTGCTGGCGAGATTTGACGACAAAAAACTTACCCGCGCCTCCCCTTCGAGCCGATATCCAAGGAACAGTACGAATTCCTTTGCAACGAAGTGTTGCGCCGGCGTCGGGAAACCGACTTTTACGAAGCCCTGTCGAAGCATTTTTCCTTGGAAGATCCGGTAGGTCCTGCCGGGTGTGACTCCGACAAATGTTTGTATGATGCAGTGCGATAAAGAGTGCGGCACCAGAGAATGTCGCATGTGGGGATGCCAATCCGAATCTCCCCTTCCAGAGCCAGACCCGCAATTTCTCTACAAAGTTGGGGATGCGGTGATAAATTCGAGTGGCGAGACAATTGGAATTGTCGTCGAAATCATCGATCGAACTTTTACCGACGGAAGCGGAAAATCTTTCCCGCATTTATCTCAAGGTCGATCTGAGGGTGAATTTCCAGAACTCGGCAAATATCCCTCTTACCTGCTTTACGGCCCAGTTTCGGGACGTACTTTTGAATGGACTCAGCGCGATCGCAGGTTGTTTGCGAAATACTCGCAGAAAATTCAAGAAGAATACGAAAAATGGTTGAAAAAAAATGAAGCCCCCCCGAGCTCTACAGTACAAGAGTGAAGCAGAAAAATGTAAGATTGAGGCTTTGCTCGATCGCATTTCTGTTGATTCAAACAAGGAATCTGAGATGGAAATCCCGCGCACTCAAACGGGAAGAGGGAAAGGCAAACTGAGAAAGATCAGAAAACCTGTTCGCACTCGATCGACCGCTAGCTAAATAGTCAAAAAAAAGAACGATCTGTCAATCAGACCGTTCTTTTTTTGACTGGATTGCATTGAAAAGTTTTTGTTGATTGAGTTTCGGGTCAAACAAGACTTGTCAATCTAATCATCTCCAAGAATTTGACACCCTAAAAGTATGCCATCGCTACAAAATATTGAGTCTTCCGAATTGAGGGCGTCGTCCTCAGAACCGAGTATATCATCAAAGTCATGATAATCTAAAAACTCCTTTTTCGTGGCTTGTCGCCAAATAATACCATCGTCATCCCACCCCCTCTTGTTGAGAGCAATATACGCCAAGGTGGCGTCCCCGATTGACAGATTACTACCGTCGATTGATATCTTTATTACGGCAGTGAGTATATCTAAATCTTCTAATGTCATTATTAAATAGGTTAAAAACAAAAGAGGTCGATCGAGTTGCCCCGATTGACCTCTTGCAAATATGCTCTGCAAATAAAATCCAGTTTTTCGATGTTACCGATCGACGTTCGCAATCCTAACAAGCAAACCTTTTTTCGTCAAGGTGTTTTACTTTTGGATTGCGCGAACGCAAAAGCGCGCAACTGTTTTGGTTGCGCGCTTTTGCACTATTTAATTCCGCTTAGAAGAACGGAGCAAATCTCCAATAACCCAGATCGGGTAGTTTTGGGAGATTCATCAATATCCGTCAAAACTCCCTCTATATTTGGGTTGGAGAAATCTCCAGTCGGGTCGATGTCCTCAAGCGTACCTATTAAGGAGAAGTCGGCTTCCCCTGCTAAATGCAGCGATATTACGCCCAACAAAATTAGGCGATCGGACACACCGAAGTCGCAAAAATCAAAATATTTATCTCTAAGATTTGATGTTTTCATTTGCTATTCCTTTGCTTTGTTTGTGAATTTATTATATCACAAACAAAGCAAAAGAACAATCGATCGTGCATCAACAAAAGTGCAGCAATTTGCGACATAAAAATAGTCGATCGGCTGCTTGCAAAACATATTTGCGAATAACATCCAGGTTTTTTGACCCTACCAGTCAGATACATATCGCCAGTATGTAGTTATGTTCTTTTGACCGCGAAATGTAGTTATTTTGTAGAATTGACGCAGCCGAAATTCAATTTTTAGGGCGTAGGGACTTAAATGTGGTATCGGAATTGATTCTTCAACCATGTCATCGTCTAAATCGCAGCAAGATTTCTTGACGGTCAAGGGTATCGATCGACCATGAGCTACTATAAGTCTATCTGTACCGTATTTTTTGATTGCGTCTTCATAATTTGAGAAGACCTCACTTGTTAATTCTCTTGCGTCCACAATCAGTAATTCCAATAATTAGTTTTTTCGGCAATATCTTAGCACTACAATTTACGAGATTTGCGGCTTGCTTAAAGGTCGAAAAGTCAAACGCAAAAGATCTCCGTGCGCCTCCCATCCGACCAGTTCGACATCAATGCCGTTAAGATTGTGCCGGGAACGAATCAAAAGTGGTGGGATAGCGGGCAGTTTTACATCCAGAGCAACTACTCGCCCGCTAACCTCTTTGTCGTTGAATTTTTGCAGCCCCCAATCCGATCGCATCGCCTCCGATATCTCAAGAGCCATTCTCAGATCGGAAATTGCACCCTCAAGCTTGTCGGGAGGAGCGACTGCCACTGCCTGCGCGGCCGCGATCGGGTCTAGCTTGGCAATTCGATCGGTAAAATGTGCGATCGCGATCGCGAGTTGCTTTAACGCAAAAATTAATTCTTTTTCTGTGTTGTACATCGATCCGATATTTTTTGTAGCTTTTTGTTATACTTTAGCAAGATTGCGAAATTTCTGCTCGCCCGTTCGATAGAAAATCGCTTGAATTTGGACTTTGCACTAACAACACTCGTACACAAAAATGCGCCAAGAAATTTTTGACGAACTACAAACATTTGCCGGCAAATTGCAGGAGTTCGCCCCCGCAGTCAGACAAGCCGTAGCACTCATCGAAGCCTTAACGCAAGAGAATCAAACGCTGAGAGGGGAAGAAGCACTAGAAGACACGCAGGATGCCACCGATCGCACAGCGATCCTTTCCTCCCTGCGCTCTTTCAATTCCATCCTCTCTGATATGGATCGAGCTTTCGATTCGGTTGGAATTGGTATGCAGCCCCCAGCACCAGTCGCTGAGTCCGCACCGATTGCTGAACCCACGCCGATTGTGGAACCGGCACCAACGACAGAACCAAATCTGGAAACTGACCCCTCTGAAACTTCTGTATTAGAAAATTAAAAATTCGACAGATTTCTAACAGAAAGAATGCACGATAGGCAGTCAATCGCGCATTCTTTTTTGCGTTTTTTTATCGATCGCCAACTTCTTGAGTGTCGGGTTCGCGTCTTTTTGTACTATCTTTGCCTCCAAAAGATTGAACGGCAATACCTCCCGCCGCGCCGATCGCCGTCGAAGCTAAATTTGTCGCGATCGAGAAAGAAGAAGAGTCCAGCCTTCCGAAAACGGCGATCGCAAAATAACAAGGCCGCAAGTAGAAAGCCAGTAAGGAGTCAAAGATTCGATCGTTTTTTGTGACATGATTTTCAGGGTTCAAAAGTAACGTAATTCAAGGGATCTCTTAGGGCTTTTGCCGTTGCCGAAGACAAGCCAAACGCGCCTGCTTTCCATGCGGGGCGATTCCATACAGAAGGATTTTCCATGCCGCCTCGGGGAACGGCTTCGAGAGAAAGTTCCGAATCGTAAAAAGAGATCCGCCACCAAGCAGAAGCAATGACTTCGTGATTCGGAGGCTGCCCCCGGTACAAAGTTTCGCCGTCGTGCATGTCGCCCTCAATGTCCCGGCGCAGGAAAATGGCATTGATATTTGGCGCTCTTGCTGGAGGTAAACTTTTTACCCGCCACCGGACTAAGGTATATCCTGAATAAATAGAATACCCGATGACCCTCCACTCAACCTCAGATCGATCGGGTCTTTTTTTGATCCTCGAATCGTCAAATAAGGGCATCTGAAAAAACGCTGGATGCAGCATAAATCACTCGATAAAATGAGCGGAATTGGTTCCGTTCCTGTGCCAGAAATTAGCAACCACCGTAGCGTATTCGTGGAGGTTGCCAGCGCCGGAAGCGTTGTTGTCGTAGCTCCCCAGTTTCCCCAAAAATTTACCGTAGGGGTCGTTGACGAGAAAACCTTTCGGGTTGTATCCGATAACGCAAACGATGTGACCCGATCTCGTAAAGTCGCCGTGAATCACGACGGGCTTGCCTTTGTCGAGATGCTTCCTGATTTCATCGTCCGTAGCAGTTTCCGAATGCCTGTCTTTTTTTCCGTACTTTTCAACGATCGCGACCATTGCAGAAGCTGTACCTGGATGAACTCCCGAAGCGAGCAAATCTTGATAGATGGCATCCTCAAACTGACCGGAACCCGAGTGTTTTACCCCCAAAAACTCCAAAGCCATTGCCAAGCTAGTCGCGTTACACGCTCCGGTTGGGTTAAAAGCGTTGTCGAGTTGGGACTTAAAAGGAACTCCCAGTTTGACTTCCCCCTCAACCCTAGTAACTTGCCCCGGCGTTCCGGGAGCAGAAGAATCGGGTTTTGGTTTCAGACCTTGGGCATCAAACATGAATCCCCTAGCCTCACCCGCTTTTGGGTCCGGTCTTTTGGCTTTGACGATCGCCTGAATCGTGTCGGTTAGGGGGAGAAAAGTCACTTCGTCAACTGTATAAACGCCGTCCAAATCTTTGCTCATACCCTTGAGCTCGAAAGTTTTTTGGGCTTCTAAATCGAGAATCTTGGGGTCTGCCGCGCAATCGAGGACGGCATAAAACTCGTGGGAATTCATGCGATCGCGCGCGTGCAAGTTCAATGCGTAAGCGAGAACGCAAGCCTGTCCCTGAGCGCCAGTAGCTACAACAGTCCGTTGCTGCCCCCCGCCCGGATCGAAATCGCTGGCACCGTAGGAAACCCCCATGTCGATCGCGCCGGTAGATTTGATGCCCTGCGTGAACCTCTGCATCCCCCGTTCGACGGCACCAATAAACGTGTCGTAATGGGTGTAGCCACCGTTAACTATTCTGCGAACTTGACGCCAGTCGCCAGCCTCAGCAGCTTTGTCTACGCCATTCTTTTTCCAGAACCAAGTAATTATTTTGGTAGCATAGTCCGCTCTTAAGGCTAATTCCGGCTTTTCTACTAGCTGGTTGCCCAGACCTAAAGCCTGTCCGGCGTCTCGATAATTATAATCGTGAGTAAGTTGGATGTAGCCCCTCCCAAAATAGTTTTCGCCCCCACCATAGCCAAGAGTTATTGCTTGACTTCGACCGCCAATTTCTTCTATTGGATTAAAAGGATCGATTTCTGTCTCAACGTGAATTGTCGCGACAACGCTTATTAGTAGGTTTTTTGAAGTGTAGCCAGCCTTTGCCAATTCCTCTACAACAGCCGGCAAATTTTTAGCAACAATCTCTTTCTTTGCTGTTGGGCAAACAAAGAGAATATCCTCCACTGAGGGATACATCTTTTCTTCGGTCGGCTTGGCAGTTGCTGTTGCCACTCCGGTCGCAGCAGTCCCGGCCGATACTGCAGCACCGACACCTGCAGTCGCTGCGGGGGCAGACCCCGGCATTGCCCCGATCGACTCCTGGGGCTTGATGGGAGATGTTGTTGGTTTTGCTGTTTCTGTCATCAGAACAACCCCGTAACAGTGTAGCTGAGGTGGCAGTAGGGCCAGCGCCTCTTGGGGGGGCCGATCAAGTCTACGTGGCAAAATTCTCCGCTGGCACAGCCGGCAAGGCTGATCGCCACCCCGTATTCCCAAGATGCGTCCAGCTTGTCGTAAAACTTCTGGTATCCCTCAAACCAAAAATCTACAGCAGAACCGTAGGTGTGCGGGCCGTCCGCACCCGAGCTCGCAACCTGCAAGTTGTACCAGCTCGGGCGAAACCAGCTCGTGATCGTCCACTTGCCCTTGCCAACTTCTTGCGTCCACTGCGTGAGGTACTGGGACATTTTTACCGCCCCTTCTATGTGTTCCGGCTTCAAGTCTGGAACGAACTGACCCTGCCTGGTCATCTCTCCCCAGGTGTAGGGGCATCCCGGAGAAATCGGATCTGCAAGTTTGATATCCCCTTTGCTCGGAATTTTGACAATTCCCGTCGGATGTTGTGCCGGTTTTCCGGGAGTCGCTACCGTAGCCCCATCGATCGTCTTGTTCTCAATGTTTGGCGAAACCACAGTGATCGCCCCTTGCCCGGAAGAAAGTTGCAATGGCGATCTCTTCGTAATTTCAGGCTTGCCGATAAATACGGCACGGTTGTTGGCGTAATCTAAAACGACTCCAGACGGCTCTCCCTGACCTGGGCCGACCTGCTTGAGGGTTTCTCCCTGCGGCACGACTACGACATCGCCCTGGGAAATTGCTTCGATCGCCGCCGCGTGCCCGCGACTGGTCGCGAGGAGAATTTCGCCGCCCTTGGAAGCCTCGAATGGCGTGCTGTTTTGAAACTTCAACCTCGACTCGCTTGAGGCTCCCGTAAAGGAGAGCCTTTCTGCCGTCGGGTAGGAAAGGCGATCGCCCTTAGCCAGAGCGCTGTTTTCTTTTACCCGATCCATTAATTTGTCGAAAGTTGGTGATTGACCTTTGAAGCTTGCCTGAAACTGCTCTTTGCTTGCAGGGCTGGCTTCTTGCTGGGTGCTGTTGGGGCTTGATTCTTTTGTTTCGCTCGCGACAGTCGCAGTCGGGCTTTTAGTTGCTCCTGCTTTTTTCTTGGGTTCTGCCAACTCGCTCGCGACTTTGTTCGGATCTAGCTTGCCTTTTTTGAGCTGTACCGCAATCTTGTTCGGGTCTAACTTCTCCGACTCCGGTCTTTCAATCTCCGACGGCTTTTCGGCAGCAGAATTTGTCATGCTGGCCGTTCCCTTCATTGAAGCAGAGGGATCTACGATGACAATTACTGTCCCGTCCGGAGGAATCCGCCCGATCGACCAAGGTTTCCCTTTTAATTTTTTACGTTTCTCGGCACCTGCAAACCCGATGGTGATTTCGCATTCCGCCTGGTCGCTCGTGTTTTTGAGAATTTCTTCATCCAGATCGTTCAAGACGATACGGGAATGCGAATACTGCCTGGTTGATGAAACAATTTTGGGGCTACCGAGAAAATCTCCACTGAGGTTGCTGTATGTTTTGTCAGCAATTTTTACCTCAATAAGCGTTTTGTACCTCGGTCCGGGAGGGGGATCTGGTTCCTCGATCGCGGTAGCAGAGCCCAGTTTGCCGAGGTCGATCGCCCGATCGTTGGATAGCAGGGCTTGCTTTTGTTCGGCAGTGAGGGAGGCAAACCGATCTGCCTTTCCAGTTTTTGGAGCAGACAAAGCGACGCCCGGATTTGGCTTTTGCTCTGGAGTCGGACCGGGGGCGATCGGCTTGGAAGTATCGCTTGTGGGGATGGGGGGCTTGGGAGGATCTGCCATAAAAAAAGGCACCCGCGTTGCGGATGCCGATTAAGGTCGATCGAAAAATATGATTTGCTTTATTTTAGCTAAAATAACAGAAATTACCCTGACCAAGAAAATGGGATACAAGCCCCGTCCTTATAGGACGGCTTGATGTTATAATTGCATTGGTTGAAATCCCCACCTAAGATTGCAGCGATATACACTCATGAGGAGTTGAAACCGGGACTGAT
>JAAUPF010000363.1 GCA_012034575.1 Richelia sp. CSU_2_1
TAAATTTGGAGCGATTGCAAGTAGCAGGCAACGGTGAATTAAACTTAGCCGATGGCAGCATTCGCGCTACAGGTTTGAAATTAGCAGGTGGTAATATCTCTAGCAATCTGGCGATCGCTAATTTCAAGTTAGGTAATATCACTCCGCAATTAGACGATCGATTAAGTACTGGTAGAATCTCTGGTAATTTTAATATATCTGCAAATGTCACTAAATTAACACCCACTACCATTCAAGCTAGCGGCAATGGTAAATTAAAATTAGCAAATGGTGGCGAAATTAATGCGATTAATTTCCAAAACAATGCCGGGGCGTGGCAAAGCGATCTCACCGTTCGTGGTTTGCAACTGGGTACGGTAAATCGACAATTACCAGCAGCAATTAAAGTCGGGTTATTAGATGGTAGCTTTAAAGCTGCGGGCAATCTTAAAACTCCAGAATTAGCAAAAATTCAAGCTAGTGGTAACGGACGAATTAGCAATATTCTCGGCGGTAATATTCAAGTCAATAATTTAGCGATCGATAACGGACAGTGGCAGGGTAACACGATCGCCGATCGCTTAAATATCGGCGAACTAGTTAGATTTGCACCGCCCAATGTCGCCGCCGCCATCGGTACAAACTCACCCCCAGAAAACCGTCTAGCCGGACAACTGAGCGCGCAGTGGCAACTGAGTGGCAACCTTCAAGAAAATAGTCTGGCAAATATCCTCGTTTCGGGACAAACCAAATTAACTAATTTCCAAATCGGCGCATTAAAATTCGAGCGTAATCTGACAGGTAATATTCAGGCAAATCCCGGACAAGGAGTAGACATTAATTTCACTGGCGAAACCGATCGATTGGCACTGACACTCGATCGCAATTTACAGCCCCAAAGTTTCGCTCTCAAACAACAAGATATTACCGCCAACGGCAATGTCGATGGCCAGATCCTCGGCATCGACGTCCAACGCTTGCCGATAACTTTATTACAACCGTGGATTCCTAAAAATGCAGGCATTCAACAGTATCGATTCGGCGGTAATGCGACTGGCAATCTGGCGATCGATCTGAAGAATTTGCAAGTTACAGGCAAACAAATCGAAATTATCGATCCCACCTTTGGAGCCTTTCAAGGCGAACGACTCGCGGGCGATTTTAGCTACGCTAACGGCCAACTCGCTCTCAATCGTACCGAAATTCAACGCGGCAAACATACCTATCAGCTCGACGCCACGGTTTCGCCAGGAGCTAGCACCCCCACCTTCGCCGCCAAACTGCAAGTCCCCAGCGGCGAGCTGGAAGATATTCGCAATTTGCTCCAAATTTTTAGCACCAACGATTCTGTTTAAACCCTTCACCCAGCGCAAATACGGCACCGCCGCCGATCTCAATACCAAACCCGAAAGACTCGCCAGTCGTCCGTATTCCCTCAACAACCAACTGCGGCGGCTCTCCGAACTCCGACGGTGTTGAACCGCGACGCAGATCGCCAAGCTGATGAGAATCTCATCCCCGATCTCGGAAACCTCCAAGGCGAATTTAGCGGCGAAATCTCGCTCTCAAATAGTCCCAAAACTGGACTTCGCAGCGACTTCAAAATCGCTGGTACAAAATGGCAACTCGAAAGCTACCGCCTCGATCGCATCCTCGCCCAAGGCAACTGGCGCGATGGTAAACTCCGGCTCGAACCACTCGATCTCAGCATCGAAGATAGTCAGATCTCGATCGCGGGCGATTTTGGCATCAACAATCAAAATGCCAAGGTCAACGTTAAAAACTTCCCGTACAGGCTCTTGCCAGCCTCGTCGAGCTGCCTCTAGATATCAATGGTGCGATCGACCTCTCGGCGCAAATTGGCGGCAATCTAGCCAATCCTCGCATCAGTGGGGATGTCGTCCTTAACGACGGCGCGCTCAACGAGACCAAACTCAAAGACGTCGCAGGTAACTTTAACTATTGGGATGGACGGCTGAACTTTACTAGCGACGCCAACTTCGCCAAAAGTCCGACGTTTCCCAACAAGACCGGATTAAAAATTACTGGCAGCATTCCCTATCAACTGCCTTTCGCCCTGCAAGCACCAGCGAGTAACGATATTAACATCGATTTAAGCCTGCAAAATCAGGGTTTACAAGCGATCGACGTCTTGAGCAAACAACAACTCTCCTGGCTCGACGGCCAAGGTAAAATCGCCCTCAAGATTCAAGGCAAAATGAAACCCGGTGGCGAAGGCATCGAAACGCTCACCGCCAGCGGCACCGCCAATATTACCAAAGGCCGCATTCAAAGTGTCGCCCTCCCCGAACCATTAACCGATGTTAATGCCGATATTATCTTTGATTTCGATCGCGTCGAAGTCCAAAAATTCACCGGGAAATTCAATCGCGGACAAGTTAATATTGCCGGAATCATCCCGATTTCCGACTCATTTTCGATCGAACCCAGCCAGCAGCTCGCCATCCAGATGAATGGCGTCGCCGTCGATATCCAACAAAAATACAAAGGCGATGTCAATGGCAAACTCACCATCCTCGGCACCGCCCTCAGCCCCGCCCTCTCCGGCGATATCCAGCTCAGTAACGGACAAGTCTTTTTACCCGAAACACCCAATACCACTGCTACCATTTTGGGCATCCAGCCAGTTATCCCCGAAGCACCCAATCCCAATGCCACCCAACTCCGCAACCTCCGGATTACCCTCGGCGACAACCTCCAAATTACCCGCGCGCCGCTGCTAAATTTCCTCGCCACAGGCAAAATCGATCTCGACGGCACCATCGACAACCCTCGCCCCTTCGGACAAGTCCAACTCCAAAAAGGCTCCGTTAACCTATTTACCACCCAATTCCGCCTCGCCAGCGGCCCCCAGACAGCCGACTTCTTCCCCACCTTGGGGACAGATCCCGTCCTTAACGTCCGCCTCGTTGCCAAAACCCTCGAAAGTGCCAGCAGTCCCTTAGCGCAGCGCAACTCGATCGCGCGTACCATCACCAACGGCGAAATCGATCGACCAGCCGACTTTTTATACTACCAGCCTCGGCTCCGTCCAAACCGTCCAAGTCGAAGCCCGCGTCGCCGGACTCGCCAGCCAAATCACCCAACGACTCGAACTCACCAGTACCCCCGCCCGCACCCAACCAGAAATCGT
>JAAUPF010000364.1 GCA_012034575.1 Richelia sp. CSU_2_1
GCGCGAGAACTTATAAAGGATTATCTGAAGCCATCAAGCTCGCCTACGAGCAAGTTGAAGAGCAAGACTTCTGGAATTGGTTTACCCACTGCTGTTATTGTACCTCATCTACCTGAGAAATGCTATATCTATCCATTGAGTAATAATCAATCTGGATTGAGGATAACTTTCAGTTGCACAAAGCTTCTCTCCTAGTTGGAGAGAAGCTTTCTAGATTGAAATCAAAAGCTCAAGCGAGAGTAATTAGTTTGCTACGCACAAGGCGATACAGTTTCTGTTTTACTGTCACAGCCGAAGGTTGCTGAATCCTCCAAAACTGTATAAACTTCCCACTCATCACCGTCTGGTTCTTGAATCCAAACTTTGTCTTGCAAGGCATAACAGCAAGTTGTCTGGTTTTGGGATCTTACTTTTAGATTAGCTTGCTTGAGACGATCGATCGCTGTTGACACTTTGGTTATCGCCTGCGCAGGATAACTTGCCTAAGCAAATAAAAACTGAGTTGTGTTACCCGTCGCTAAATTTTGGCCGATATTATCTGCTGTAAATCCAGTGGTACCGTTCAATGTTAATAACAGGTCGCCGGAACCAAAACCAGGATTGTTGGCAATGCGATCGCTCAAACGCAATTGTGTATTCCTGCCATCCACCACGACATCAATTGCCTCAATTCCCTGAAAACTGAGTAAATCTCCGCCTACACCGCGATTGAATTCGTAGGCGATATCGCTACCATCACCGTTGTTATAAAGTATCGTGTCAATATCGCGATCGTTCCCCAAATATAGGGTATCGTTTCCCGGCCCGCCAATCAGAGTATCCGCACCCCGACCGCCAGATAAAAAATCATCACCCAATGCACCCCGCAGCAAGTCATCGCCGCTGAAACCTAGCAAGGTGTCATTACCGCGTTGACCGTTAATTACATCATTGGAATTGTTCAATCCCCTGACATTGTTATCGAATCCGTTGAGGAATGTCACCGTGTTGCGAGTAGAAACTCTGTCCGGGTTTGCATCAACATTGATAACATCAAAACTATCCTGAATGGTTGTATCTCCATCAAACAAAATATTGCCGATATTGACGCTAGATTCAGCTTCTTGCCGCAGATTTTCTAAGTTTTCGATCGCGAAATTATTCAAAATTACCTGAGTTCCAGGAACTCCGGCAAAATTAATCTGCAAGTCACTGCCATTTTGAAACAGAGTCATATTTCTGGCAATTAAACCTGCACCTTCAAACTTCAAAGTATCGACTTCGGCAATGGTTGGTGCAGAAGGATCGCTCCCCCGACCTACACCACCAAAATTAGTGATATTAACCGTATTTCCGGGACGAACCACAAAAGTATTTTGACCGCCCAGACCATCAGTAGTAGGATTTGCTGCGGTAACTTGAATGCGGGCAACTTGATACCCCGGCGCAGTAAAATCAGCATTGGTAAACCTAGAATCGCTCAAAATTGGCCCGCCTGGTATAAATCCTCCAGCGACCCTGACGACGCCATTTTCACTCGTTCCAGTGTCGGGATTTTGCTGTCCAAAAAAAGCAGTATTGGCTGGAACCTCATCATTTACTTCCGAACCAGCATCAAGAACGTTGCTACCAGTAACGGTAAAATCCGCTCCAATAAAGTTGCCTTGGTCGTCGAAAATACGATGGGCGCGTTCGTTGCCATTGGCGACAAAAAAGTCATTGCTGGGAATAATCATCGAGGCATAGTTGAAGAAACGGCTATTGGGATTACTGCTATCAAGCGTAACTGTAAAGGTTGCCGTTTCTCCTGGGTCGATCGGGCCGGGTGTCCCTGTTCCACCTGTAATTGTTCCCTGGACTGTACCAAATCCAGCTAAATTAAATTCCTGGGAAATAGAGTCAGTCAAACCATCTTCGGCAAGTCTTTCAACGCCAGGGGAAACAGGTCGCCCTCGGTCATAGGTATCAAAATTACCGTCATGAAAGCCGAACCAGAGAGGGGTCAGAAATGTTCCCTTTTGAGGAGATAAATTCTGGATGCTAACTGTCACTTGAGTAGATGTCATAGATTCCCTTCCTTTGTGATTCATCGCTCAATCGAGTAGGGAGAAGCGATCGCAACCCGTACTAACTGATTGAGTTATAAAATGAAAAAATTAATCTGTCGATACCGAAAAGTTAAGGAGTTTGAAGGGAGAAAGACTTAACTTTTTCTTGAGTTATAGCAGCAGACAAGGGGCAGAGGTAATAAATACAGCAGATTGCAGATTGATGAAGTACATTCAAAAGCCTGTAGGGCACGGCACTGCCCATTGGTGTCAACTTTCCACGTTAAACCGACATTCCGGCAGGGGTTTAAACCCCTGCCTCAAAGCGCAAGTCCTCTAAAAGAGGACTGAAGAACTCATTAGTCCTCTTTTAGAGGACTTTCGCTATAAGAGGGGGAATTCATTCCCTGGCGGACTGACGGATGGGCGAGAGGACTGGTGGACTAAAGTCCCTGGATAGGAGTATCTATCCATTTAGGTCAAACGAATCGCACACCGGACATGATATTAGAAGTTGTTGGTGCGATCGAATCCAGCAACAGTGATATTTTCCACTAGCCGAAAGGGGCGAAAGATACGATTTCCCATCAGTTCGTCGAGGTCAATTTCGATCGGCTTTCCAGTACCTGTGACGGCAAACTGCAAGTGTCGATCGACCATCATTAAATTGATTATTCCTCCATGATTCAAAGTATCGAGAGGATCGAACTGTTGAGTCAACATCTGTTTGTCGCGGCCGACTTGAAAATTGGTGAGGATATCTTCTGCATCCATGAGACAGGTGTGGATAAATTTATCTTCGCTACCACCGCCAGTTAAGATATCTCGTCCTTCCATAATCTCATCGATTTCCGTTCTTGACTCGGCAGTTTCTACAGATTTCGCAGCAGATTCTGGAGTTACAATTTCAGCGATTTCCGTTATTAACTGGGAATCTTCTACAGGTATCGCAACAGATTCTGGATTCACAATTTCATCGATTTCCGTTATTAACTGGGAATCTTCTACAGGCGTCACAGCAGATTCAGAAGGCACAATTTCATCGATTTCCGCGATCGACTCGGCAGTTTCTACAGGCGTCGCAGCAGATTCAGA
>JAAUPF010000140.1 GCA_012034575.1 Richelia sp. CSU_2_1
CTGCTTGGGTTTTCTCATCTCGCGTTTTGCCAATAATTGCAGGAGCTAATATTAATTATGTAAAAGGCGATGTTTTACCCGTCCATCAAGCAATGGCAAAAGCTGCTGGAAATAAAAACATTTGGATCGTAGGCGGGGGAGATTTAGCAGGGCAATTTTACGATCGCGGATTGCTGGATGAAATAATTGTTTCGATTGCTTCAGTGACGCTTGGTAGCGGTGCACCGCTGCTGCCGCGTCCCATAAAAACACCGCCCCTTAAACTGTTATCCGCAACAACTTATGGAACTGATTTTGTCGAATTGTGCTATCAGGTTTCTCCACCATCTCGATCGATTTCAAACGGTTAAATCTATGAAAAAACGGTTCATAGTGAGGACTTTAGTCCGTCATAAGTTGAGGACGAAAGTCCTCACTACGAACTAATCTTATTGCTGTCGATCGAACTGATACGATCGATCGGCAATAGGTTGCTCCATCCCATTCCACCTGCAGGTTTCTGACATTGGTGAAAGATGTCAGATGCTTGGGCGATCGATTAATTTGCGATAATTTATGAATAATTCTATAGCCTACATCCTCTCTTAATGATTGATAGTATCTGCTGCTTGACCTTTACTTGTACCTTGAATTCTAGCCAGACGTTGCTCTCGCAGACCAGCTTCTACCATCGCAATTAATTCATCAAGCTGGAGTGTGAGCAAGTCTATTTGTTGGTTAACTTCACGCCACCTAGCAACACTTCGCGATCTCGTCTGGGGGTCGGGTATTTGGAGTTGTTGATTCATAACAGGTTCCAATTTTGTTTGGTTTCAGAAATGCTTGCTTCTACAGCACCGATTAATGCCTCAGTCTGCTCAATGGTTTGAGCCAATAAGTTCAGCATAGCATCAGGAGCTGTTGGCTGGTATTCGGCTATTCCTAGGGCCAGAGTATGCAAACGCGAGTAAGGCATTCTCAGTCTTTCAACGCTGCTTTGCATCTGATCTAATTCTGGTAGCGTTGCCTCATTTTCGCCAAACCGTTCATATAGACCAAACTCAGTGGCTTTGGCCTCATCAATCAGTTCTACCAACCGTCGCTGCAAGTAAAAGATAGTTGTTAAAGTTTGGTCTGGTAATTTGACCATTATGCCCCAGAGATAAAGAAGACGATACTACATCATACCTAAGAGAGCCGTAACTACCAACAAATTTACCGTCAAATGCTTTTGGACGCCTAGCTAAAACAGAGGATGAGCAAGGACTGAAGTCCTCACTACAAACCTCATTATAATTGTTAATTATCCTGGGCTGTTCTGGCGATCGCACCCAATTGCAAACCTTGCGGATAAGCATTTTCCTCTTTACTCCGCTTGACATCCGCATCAGAAATTCTGGGTTTGAGATATTTTGCTAAAGCTTTCACCACATCCCCTCGATCGATCGTTCCCACTACTGAACCGATGGGCGAAAGTACGATGATTCGCGGCAGTTGGCGCGCTTCCATGCTGTTAATAACTTCTGCTAAAGATGCTTTTTCAGAAACTGTTACAATCTTTTCTAGCGGTTGCAAAATGTTGTGCAAAGTCTGAATTTCCCACTGACTGCGTTCTGTGAAGCGGATATCGTCGATCGACACTAAACCCAAATCTCGCCCGTTAGATGCGGCAACGTAAAAAGGAAATGGATTTACTTCTAACAAATATCGATCGGCAAATTCCCGCAAGCTTAAATTCGCATCTACCACTCGAAAATCCCGGCTCATCACCTCGCCCGCTTTGGTTTTAATTAGCGCTTCTTGCAGCATCACAAATCGGCTGTAAGCGGTGGCATTCCTAATCGCAAACCAGCCGATTAAGGCAATCCACAAGCCTCCATAAACTCCCGCTAAAAAACAGACTGTCAAGCCGAAAGCTACTGCCAAACCACCTAAAATTTTCCCGATGTTTGCCGCCCAACGAACTCCGGCAAATCGAGAACCCGTGAGTTTCCAAATAGCTGCTTTTAAAACTTGCCCTCCGTCCAAAGGCAAGCCGGGAATTAAGTTAAACAATCCCAAAACTAGATTGATTTCAGCAACTCTTTCTGCTATAATTGCTATTAGGCTTCTGGAAGGAAGAACTTGAGAAATTAAACCGAGGATTAAAAATATTCCCAAACTGACGAGAGGTCCGGCGATCGCTACTTGAAATGCTTGACCCGGAGTTTTTGATTCAGAGTCGATCGAAGCTATGCCACCAAATAAGAATAATGTAATAGAATTAACTTTAATTCCTTGGGACATTGCCGCCAAACTGTGTCCCAATTCATGCAGCAATACCGAAGCAAATAACAGCAAAGCGGTTGCTAATCCAGCACTCCAGGAAATTGTTAGCCCCCACATTCGGTAAGTGTTCGCATATTCGCTAGTTGCTAGGACTAAAATTACAAACCACGAATAATCTATCAGTAGCGGGATGCCAAATAAAGAGCCGATTCGCCAACCTGTTTGCATGAAAGTTTCCTGGGAAAGGAGATCGAGAAAGAGTTTCCATTATATCTTTTATTTCTCTGGCCTTTCTCCTTCCCCTAATTTTTAAAGCACGCCGGCATTTCCTAAGCCCAAGATTACCCCAGCGCCCAGCAAGTGGCCGAAACTCATTGTGGCTAGCAATTCCGGTACTCCGAAGCCTTTGAACATTCCGGGCATCTGTACGGGTAAGGCTGGGCCTTTGCCTCGGTTTTGCTTGTTGATGCCGTAGTAGCCGATCGCGATCGCCAGCAAGTTGCACAAGGTCATCGTCAATCCTACCATCGGCGTCCACTCCGGCGTTGCGGGAGCCGCGGATTGTATTGCTAATATTAAAGATGAGTTAATCATGTTGTGATTTCCTGATGTCGCAAATCCATTGAATTTCTGAAATTATAGAAAACCTGCTGTCTTAAACTAAGATTTGTTTTAATAGTTAACAATTTGTTTATATTTTGATACAAAGCAGCGATCGAGGAGGCAGCGTGCGAGTTAAAATTTGTGGCATTACTAAATTAGAGCAGGGAATCGCGATCGCCCGTTTGGGAGCTCAAGCTTTAGGGTTTATGTGCGTGCCTGTTTCCCCCCGCTATATCAGCCCGGAAACGATCGCGCAGATTGTCGCACAATTGCCGGAAAATGTCGATCGCATTGGTGTTTTTGCTAACAGCACGATAGATAATATCTGTCAAGTAGCTGTTGGTTGTAATTTAAGCGGTGTGCAGTTGCACGGAGATGAAACTGCCCAATTTTGCGAGCAACTGCGGGAAGTTTTGCCGGGAATTGAAATTATTAAAGCCTTAAGAGTTAAGAGTCCCGAAACTTTGGCTGCAGTGGCTGTTTTCGCCAACTGCGTCGATACTTTATTGTTGGATGCTTACCATCCAGAACAATTGGGGGGTACGGGCAGGACGATCGATTGGGAAATTTTAGCAAATTTTCGATCGCCGCGTCCGTGGCTGCTGGCTGGCGGTTTAAAACCGGATAATGTTTTGCAAGCAATCAACAAGGCAACTGAGAATAATTTTCAAGTTTTGGATAATGGCAGTCAAATTGAGGGCGATCGAATTAGCAGCAGCCCGACTATTTTGTCAGACAATAATTTTAGCGGCGTGGATCTTTCCAGCGGTGTAGAAATAGCGCCGGGAGATAAAGATTTGGCTAAAGTTGCCCAGTTATTTGTCAAATTAAAAGCTTTAAATAGTTGACAGTTGACAGTTGACAGTTGATAGTTGATAGTTGACAGTCGATTTCTAGCGCCGGATTTCAAAAGTTCGATCGCCCTGCGGTTCTTCGTATTCCCAAGTCACATCGCTAACTTCAGCACCCATCGGGCCGCGACGGCACCAATCGATGACACTTTCAACAGTTGTTTTATCGCCTTCAAATACAGCCTCGACGCGGCCGTCGGGAAGATTTCTCACCCAACCAGTCAAGCCGAGATTTTTTGCTCGTTCCCTCGTTGAATATCGATAGCCTACTCCTTGAACTAATCCAGAAATAAAAACACGAACTCTCACGGGTGGCAGTGATTGATTTTGCATAAACGGGTCGAAGTGATGCTAAAATAGGTTTACTAAAACAGGTTTCTAGTGAGGACTTTAGTCGTCAAATTGGGGTAACTCAACTCCTAAATGATATAATACTATTTAAAATTTTTAAAACTTAGTTTATGTTGAATTTTAGCCCGATCGCGCTGCTAGAAGTGTTGGCGCGCCGCCTCAGTACCGCTGTTGCAACTATTCCCAATTTCACCGATTGGTTAGTTGCAGGTGCGATCGCCCTAGTTTACACCGCGATCGCGCTCAGCGTTGGTTTTCGATCGGGCTTTCTAAAAATTGAACCGCAGACTTCCCAACGTACAATTATTGCAGTCGCGATCGGCTGTTTGTTCAGCCCCGGCATCACCGAAGAAATCTTTTTCCGCGTTTTAATGCTGCCCCACCCGAAGGAAAATGCTTCGGGATTGATGTTGTGGTTTTGGGGAGGCGCGAGTTTGGCGCTTTTTGTAGTTTATCACCCGCTCAACGCCCTAACTTTTTATCCCGTCGGACGGGGGACATTTATGAATCCCGTATTTTTGCTGCTGGCGGCGGTGTTGGGCGCAGCTTGCGCGGGCGCGTATTTGCACAGCGGTTCGGTTTGGCCTCCCGTCGCGATTCACTGGCTGGCTGTTACAGTCTGGCTGCTGCTGTTGGGCGGTTACAGGCGGCTGTATGGTTAAATGTATACAGTCCAGCACAACTATTTTGTCGGGAGGTATCTGAGTCGTGGGTATTATAGGAGCGATCGTCGGTTTTTTGGCAGGAATAGCATTCGCTTACTCGCTGCTAGAAAAGCGGTTAAAGAAGCAAAAGCAACAGCACTTAGAGCAAACTCGCAGAATTACTGAAGAAATAGAACTAGCTCAGCTTTCTCGGATGCGACAAACTGGTGAAACTCAACAAGGAGAACGGGAAAGTCAGCTCAGACAAGCTATCTCCCAACACGAGAATCAACTCAGACAAGTTGCTGCAGATTACGAAAATCAACTCAGAAAACTTGCAGCAGAGCGCGACAGAGCGATCGAACAAGCTCGTTCTGAATTAGGGCAAAATCCCAATGCTAAATTACAGCAAAACCTGCAATCTTTGGAAGCAGAACGCCAACAATTGCAGGCAACTGTGCAATCTTTAGAAGCAGAACGCGAACGTCAGTTGCTAGAATTGGAAGAAAAACTGCATCAAGATTATCAAGGTCAAATCGATCGATACATAGCTGAATTGGAGCGGCAGCACGAACTTCAATTGCAGCAAACAGCTCGAGAATACCAGAACCGCGAGGGCGAACTGCAGTCAAGAGTGCAGTCTTTGCAGGAGCAATACGAAAATCAATTGAGAGCAGCTCACGAGCAGTTGCGAACCCACGAAGCTCAGATGCAAGCGACGATCGAATCTTTGCAACAGCAATATGAAACTAAGTTAAGACAGCAAGAAGTTCCGCATTCGAGCCAATTTAATCCAAGAGAAGTTGCAGAAACTTTAGAGCCTAATGTGCCGCAGCAACTGTCAATTCCTTTTAGCGAAACTGAAATTTCTGAACAATTAGAACCAATAGAATATACGCCACCGCAGTCAATGCAGTTTCAGGAAACCGAAGATGCAGAACCCTTAGCAGACAATGAAATCGCGCTGCCGCAGTCAATGCAATTTTATGAAACTGAAGATGCAGAACCTTTAGCAGACAATGAAATTGCGCTGCCGCAGTCAATGCAATTTTATGAAACCGAAGTTGCAGAACCTTTAACAGAAAATGAAGTGCCGCAACAGCAGTCAACTCAGTTCGATCGCCCCGCGCCGGTACAACTACCTCCCACAGCCAGACAACCATCGAGCTATTATTCTGTAGCACAGTTAATGGGATGCGTGCAAAGTCAAAACGCGGACGATCGCAAATTTGCAGCGGTTTCTTTAGGTAGAATGGCTGCTGCTAATGCTTTGCGATCGGACGGACAGCGAGCGATCGAAACTTTGGGCAAATTGACTCAAGATGGTAATTTTGAGGTGCGTCTGGCTGCTGTGGAAGCTCTGGGAACGATCAAGTCTGAAAAAGTAATTCCGCTGTTGCAAAAAGCTTTGCGAGATTCAAACAGTGCTGTGGCAAAATCGGCAAGTGCTGCTCTCAATAGGTTTAAGTTTTATCCGCGCACTCCTGACCCCAAACCGAAAAATATCGATCCGAAAAAACCCAAGCGTTAAAACGATTTTAGATTTTAGATTTTAGATTTTTCGATCTACGATCGACAATCTAGGATCTAAAATCGCGATGGCGCACTCTACGTTATCTATTGCTGGATGTTTGATTTTAGTTATTGAGTGCCGGGATGCCAAATAGCCCTTACCAAATTAAATTTAATTGCAGTACAAAGCCTACCAAAACATCTTCACCGGATACAGTTTGAGGATGCTCTAAAATCTCAACTTTTTGGTTCGATCGATACACTTCAACTTGACGCTGTTTCGGATTAATCAACCATCCCAATCTCGCGCCATTATCTAGATATTCTTGCATTTTTTCTTGCAAAGGTTTGAGGTTATCGCTCTTCGATCGCAATTCCACCACAAAGTCGGGACAAACATTAGCAAAAGTCTGTTGTTGAACATCCGTTAACGCATCCCACTGCGACTGACTTACCCAAGAAGCATCGAGCGATCGAATTGCACCATTTGGCAGCGTAAATGCTGTGGATGAATCAAAGACTTTACCCGGTCGATCGGCACCCCGCCACCAGATGTATAATTCTCCAGATATGCTGATGTTGCGTTCTCCGGTTTCCCATCCTGTTGGTGGATTCACAATTAATTCTCCCGTGCTAGTTCTTTCTAGTCTAATATCTCGATTAACTGCTGCTAGTTTCTCAAAATCTTCATGGCTGATGTTCAGTTTCAAGTCAGGGGGAAGATACATGGTAAGTAGTGCAGGTGAATCTGTTTCTATGTCAATGGCTGGATTGGGTATTTGCAGCATAAGATATCCTCAGCGGCGAAGGGCGATCGCTTAATATTGCATTCTATCATTAATAACTAATGACTAATGACTAATGACTGATAACTAATTTAAAATCGCTGCTTTGTACCGAGTATAAATTTGATTTCGCCTTCATCGCTAACACCCACATCAAAGCGAATTAACCCAAAGCGCGATCGAACTCTAACTCCTACTCCCGCACCAGCCCCAGTCCCCGGCTTATCCCTCACCACCGCCGGTTCTCCTAACACGCTGTCTCCCGTTCCCAAATCCGAGGCAAAATCGACAAATATTACCCCGCCAACATCCTGCCCGAAGGGAAACCGATACTCGCCGGAAGCTAAGAAATAACTGCGCCCGCTACCGATATCGCCGCTGTCGTAACCCCGCACCGAATTGCGCCCGCCGAGGCGAAAAGCTTCTGTCGGGGGCAAATCTCCGATTACCGTCCCCGCTTGCAGGTTAAAAGCCAGCATTTCCGGCAAAGCTTCCGATTCGCTGATGCCGAGTAAAGTAACTGGTATATAATGTATATAATTTGCCAGCAGGCGGTTGCTCGCAATGTTACCGGAACCTAGAGGTATTGACTGTTCGGTACTGAGGGTGAGAATCGAGCCGCTAGTAGGGTTAAAAGGATTGTTGCGCCGATCGAGCGTCGCCCCAAAGGAAACTGTGTATAACTCATCGACGCCCCGCCCGCTGAAAGTGAGAGGATTGCCGAGGGCGTCGCGGCGGGCGATATTTAAATCGCGATCGCGCGTGCTGATGTTTGTATAATTTAATCCCAGCGTTCCCCGCCACTCGCCCAAAGGCCTGGTAAATGCCAGATTTCCGCCCATCCGAATTTCTCGCACCCTTTCGCCGTTGGGCAAATCGATATCTTGATTGAAAATGTCGGAAGTTTTGCGATCGCGAAAAGCTCTCACGCTGTATCCTACGCGATCGTCCGCGGCCACGTAAGGGCTGATAAATTGAACGTTGTACTCGACACCTCGCAGGCTGGGCGCAACTTCCAGAGACAACCGCTGCGGGATGCTGCCAAAAGTGCGATCGGTATAGGAAAGCGGCACGGCAACCCCAATATCGTCGTCAATGCTAGCATTCACGCCAAAAGACCGGGCCGATCGCTCTTGAATGTTATATATAACGTTAATATCCGCCCCAACTTCCTCGATCGACACCGTAACTTTTTCAAACAAGCCCAATTGCTGCAACTGCTGCAAATCCGATCGCACCGTTTCCGGGCTGTAGCTATCTCCCTCTTGCAGCTTGAGTTCGCCCCGGATAAAATCTTCCGAAATTCTACCCTCGATCGGATTCCCCTGTCGATCGACGGCTTCTCCTCGGGAATTGACAAAGCGAATTTGCACCCCCGCAACGTAAGCGCCGCCTGCATTTTCCCCCTGAGAAACTTGCACCGTACCGCCCAAGTTTTCGGCGCTGCTGTTAGCTGTTTCTACAATTTCCCCCGCAGCAATTAAGCTGGCGGGAGTTTTTAACATAAATGCAAAATCTTTATCGCGGTTGAGCTCGATCGAGGGCGATCGTACTTCCGCAACAACCGCACTTTCGCCATCTTCTGGGCTATCCTCCAAACTCCGCGCGCCCTGCGTCCCCTGCGCCTTTGGCGTTGCTTCTGTCACATCCACTTCAGTTGCAGTCGCCGGATCGATCGCGCTTGCAGCTAGTTCGCAGCCAATCAATGTCCCGAAAGTTAAAAGTGCGATCGCAGGAATATTTATACGCATAAAAATTTAGTTTTAACACACCCAAGGATATTACCGAAAATTGGTCGCCCTGCCTATTCCCGAAAAAAAGCCCGGTATTTGACAAGATACCGGGCTTCTCGGATGTTGAAATTAGATGCTGAAATTATCTTTGAAAATTATGGCAAGTTCGATCGAACGGGCGATCGTCAATTTAAAATCAAATAGCTTGTCTGGAAACTCGCTTCTCAAAATGAGCCTGCGTCTGCTGCAACAGTTGTTCGCGACTGTCCTTAGCATGGGTAATCGCAGGTACCAAATTGCGAGCCTGTAAAGTCATGTGAAGCTGTAGGTGTGCTACGTACTCACTCACGTCTTCGCGCAGCGAACAAGCCGGGTATTGTTTGAAGTTGGAGTTCAAGGTGTTCTCCTGCTTTGATTTTGCAGTATTTCAAATCATCATAGAGCCTATCACGCCAGCTTTTCAATTCCGCACTCCTTAATGAAGTTTAACTTTTCGGCGGCAACGCGGTTACAATTATTTACATCAAAGAGGGGAGAGGGGGGCATTACCAATTACCAATTACCAATTACCAATCCTCAACTGTCAACTGTCAACTGTCAACTGTCCAATGCAGCACAAACACACTTTATTCCTCAGCGATACCAAGCAACAAGCCGCTTACCTCGATATCGGATGCGGCAAACCATTACTAATGCTGCACGGTTTTTTGGGAGAAAAGACTTGCTGGCTGCCACTAATTGAGTTATTGCAATCTCAGTTTCGGTGCATCAGTTTAGATATGTTGGGTTTTGGAGAATCCAGCAAACCGCAAATCACCTACGATGTAGCTCTAGAAGTTGCCTTCGTGCGACAAGTCGTAGAAGAACTAAATATCGATCCCTGCTGCATTATCGGACATTCTTTTGGCGGTTGGGTAGCATCTGCCTATGCCCTCAAATATCCCAACTCTGTCAGCGGTTTAATTTTAGCAGCCCCTGCCGGAATTCGGGACGATAGTTTTTGCGGTCAATACGATGCTTTGCGACCTCTGCTTTGGGAAACACCCGCCATCGATTGGGCCTTGCAGTTGGCAAAACCTTTTGCTAGTTTAGCGGGCAAAAGTGCTCAATTGCAGCAAATTTCTGAGTGGCGCAGGGAATTAATGTCTCAGCCAGTAGCTAGGTCATTTTTAATGAGTCGGATGCGCCCCGAAGATGCAGTTGATACTGTTGAAAAAGATATTTATAAATTGCGGGTTCCGACTTTAGTGATAACAGGAGACGCCGACGAAACAATTCCTCTGTGGCACTCTGAAACCTACGCCCAGGAGATTCCGGGGGCAAAACTGGTAATTATTCCTAGTGCAACTCACGCCCTGCCCCAAACTCAAGCAAGTGCAATGGCAAATTCAATCTTGCAATTTTTGGGCAATTAACCAAACGGACAAGCCGTTAGATAAGTATTATAAATTGTTGTATTTTTGGGATAAATTGTGCCTGAGGATACCATCTTTTTGGCGGCATACCGACTATATTTTTGACTGTCTTTTAAAAACTAATTTTTATGGTGACAACATCTTGCGTCAGCAACAGCTACAGAAATTTTGTTCGATCGGGGGTCTTAACAATGATGGCAGTGAGCAACTATTTCAATCTGGAAGAAATTACCACAGCGAGAAAAGTTAGCGCTGCGGCGATCAACATCAGCGGACGCCAGCGAATGCTGTCGCAGCGATCGGCCTTTTTTGCATGAGATTGGTGTGTTCTAAAAATGCAGCAGAGAAAGAAAAGCTGCAGCATAACTTGTTAGAAACGATCGCTCTAATGGAACAATCTCATAAAGATTTAATAAATACCAATCACAGCATCAACTTATTAAGCCCTCCTTCACCCACTGTCAGGGCGATGTATTTTGAAGCGCCGCTGCATCTAGATAAAAAAGTGCGCGAATATATCGATCGAATCAAAGCATTGCTGCAACTTCCCGATCCCGAACTAACACCGGACAATCCCCACCTACAATACATCGTAGAAGCTGCTGGGGGCGAATTACTAGCAGCTTTCGATGCCGTGGTAAGTCAGTACCAGGAAGAAAGCGAAATCGAACAATTTGAAATCGATCTCAAGCAGGTTGAACTTTATCAAGAAAGTTGTGCTGCGACGGCTAAAGCAGAAGCTCACGCAGCTCAGCTCGATTGCGCGCTGTGCGAACTTAAAGAAACTCAAGCTCAACTCCTCCACAGCGAAAAAATGTCTTCCCTGGGAGCGCTAATGGCGAGTATAGTTCACGAAATTAACAACCCAGTCAGTTTTATTTACGGCAACTTGAGCCATGCTGAAATTTATACTAAAGATCTGCTGCAACTGCTGAATCTTTATCGGGATAACTATCCAGAACCACCTGCACAAATTCAAAATCAAATAGAAGATATAGATCTAGATTTTATAGTTGAAGATTTCCCGAGAGTAATGTCCTCAATGCAAATGGGTGCCGATCGAATTCGCGAAATTGTCAGATCGATGGGAATTTTTTCGCGAACAGATAACTCTCACATGACTCTGTGCAATTTGAACGAGAGCATTGACAGCACGATGTTAATTTTGCGCAACCGTCTCAAGTCAAAGGCTGAGCGTCCCGACATTCAATTAATTAAAAACTATGGAAAATTGCCTGTGGTAGAATGTTATGCCGGACAGCTAAATCAAGTATTTATGAACTTAATTAGCAACGCGATCGATGCTTTGGAAGAAGCAGCCGCCAATCGCCCCGATGCTGAACTAAAAATTTCGATCTGTACGGAAGTAGCTGAGTGCGATCGAGTCCGAGTGAGGATTGCAGACACTGGGATAGGAATGACCCCACAGATAAAACAGCGAATGTTCGAGCAGTTTTTCACCACCAAAGAAATCGGGAAAGGCACTGGTTTGGGGCTGTCTATCGTCCGCAAAATTTTAGTAGAAAATCACCGAGGCATTTTGCAGTGCGAGTCGGAAATTGGCAAGGGAACTGAGTTTATCATCGATCTGCCGGTGCGGCAAACTTAATCCCCTCGCTCGGTAAAAAAACATTTCTACTCTAATTCTAACTTCAAACGAGGACTTCATTTCGCAACATCTGAGACGACTGAAGTCCTCTCTACAAACTTTTAATTTGCCTCCATCCAAGCGATACATTTTTGCATCATTTTCCCCATCGTTTCTCGATCGGCATGATACCGCCTGCCGTGTCCCGGCAACACCCACTCGAAGGAGTAATCAGCCAACTTTCGCATGGATTTAATTTGTTCTTTCCAAGAATACCAGCAAGCCGTCCGAAAGCCGATTAAATGTTGCAAAGTTTCCGATCGAGCGAGATGATCGCCGGTAAACAAAAACTTGTTATTGTAAAGCAAAACTGTATGACCTTTGGTGTGACCGGGAACGGGTAAAATCAACAAATCTTTTGCTAGTTGGTACGGTTCGCTGCCCGATAATTGAATTTCTACATTGCGAGTTCCCGCATTAATTTCATCGGCATGGAGAATGCGATCGCACCCAAATCGATCGCGATATTGTTGGTGATCTGCTACGTCGTCGCGGTGAGTCAAATATAGGTAGCGAATCCCGCCCATTGCTTCAATATTTTTGACTAGCGGCGGCGCAAAACGCGGAGAATCTACTAAAATGTTGCCTTCCGGGCGAACAATTAAATAGCTGGCCGCACCGTAGGATTTCTCTGAATGATAACCGCAGTGGTAGATATTTTCTGTTACTAATGCTGGCAAAAGTTGCTGGATGTTTTGGATATTTTTCGGCTTGTCAACAGTCCCGATCGAACTTGTGGGACAAGACAATAAAGCTGCGAGCGATCGAACTTCTTCCGCTGCGTTAGCTGGCTGTCGGTAAACGGCCGATTGTTCTCCGATTTCAGTAAATACTTCCGGTGCCATCCACCGACAAGTATCGCAGTCAATGCAGGTACTGTCTACATAAAAATTACCGCTGGTATTTTCGGGGCGGCGGCGATCGATGCGTGCCATTTTTTTACCTTTTTATAATATATTGAACGTGAAAATTCTGATGTGCGATCGGTCTTTTTTAAATAAATTACAAAGTATTCCAAATTTGTAGGGACACGGCAGTGCCGTGTCCCGAAAAGCCAGTCCCGAAAGTAGGGACACGGCACTGCCGTGTCCTGGGATCTCTAAAGTCCTCACTTCACAAACTTGGAATTTGCGAGCAATTATACTACCGCTTCTGGCTTGCGGGAAAAGCACCTGCTTTCACCGCAACAGTAACAGGTTGTCCGCTGCGGCTCAACTCAATTTGCATCGGAGTACCCACCGTACTTTTCTCGACAATTTGCTGCACTGTACCGGCATCAGTCACTTCTTGACCGTTAATTTTTTTGATTACGTCAGCAACTCGAATTCCAGCTTGTTCGGCAGGAGAATTGTCCGCAACTCCCATCACTAACACCCCTTTATCTTCAGTCAGCCTCAATCTCGCGTTGGGATTGCGATTGAATTCTTCCTTAATTGCCGGAGTAATTCCCAACATCCGAACGCCGAGATAAGGATGTTCGACTCGACCTTTAGCTACCAATTGGTCGGCAATTTGTTGCGCTCGATCGATCGGAATTGCAAAACCCAATCCTTGAGCTCCTTGAATAATTGCGGTGTTCATGCCGATCACTTGACCGCGCTGATTTAGCAGAGGTCCGCCCGAATTTCCGGGGTTAATCGCCGCATCAGTTTGAATAAAGTTAACCCGTTTGTCGGGAACGCCAACAGCAGCGCTAGAACGACCTGTTGCGCTAACAATTCCCACAGTAACAGTATTATCCAAACCGAGGGGATTGCCGATCGCCACCGCCCATTCTCCCGGCTGCAAATCTTCGGAATCAGCCAAACTTACCACAGGCAAATTGTTAGCTTCTACCTTAACAACCGCCACATCAGTAACTGTATCTACCCCTAAAACTTTGCCTTCAAATTCGCGACCGTCTTTCAGTTTTACCGTCACCGTATCTGCACCGTCAACCACGTGAGCGTTCGTCAAAATCCGCCCGTCAGAACCAAAAATAAAGCCCGAACCCGAACCTCTTTCTACTCGATTTTCCGGCCGAAGCGGAGATTCCGAACCGAAGAAGCGGCGGAACATGGGATCGTCAAACATTTCATTATCGGGAACAGCTACCGTGCGAGACGAATCGATCCGCACCACCGCCGGGCCGACTTGCTGCACTACTCTGGTAACGAAATTAGAGTCTTGAGATTGCAGGATATTAGCTGTTGCTGATGAGATGGGCCCGGCATTTGCAGGAGAAGGTTGAGCGTTTGAGGGCGATGTTTCCGGTTGGATGGCGTTAGAACTTCCCGGAACTTTCGACGTTAAAGCATTGCAGCCCACCGTCGCCGTAGAACCGAGCAAAACTAGGGATAAAAGGGCGAGTTTATTGGTTAAAGAAAAACGAGCGGTACGTTGAGTTGGAGCTTTCATATTGTTGGGTTCCATATTGTCGATTTTCTGGGAGGAAGAGCGGGAATTATTATTGTGGTTTTTCATTGGTAACGCCCGAGTGCAATTAAGTTAGAAGGAAATGCTCTTTAAATTAAATTTAAGCATTTGTTAGATGTGTTTGCCTGGTAGTGTTTTCCCTACAAGGCTGGGTAGAAACCGAGCTAGTATCGAGTTTGTCCGATCGTTTGTTTTGCCCTACAGGAACCCTGGATTAAAAATATAGCGATCGCGCGACAAACTTGCTGCAAAACAATTGCAGTTTTATGATAAAATAAGAGCGATCGGACTCGGCAGCACCGACTAATTACCTTTTGCTTCCACGGTAAATACTACAGCCACCGGCACAGATATTCCGCACTCGCAGGCAAAGTTTCTCAGAATTTCCACTCAGATCGGCAAGAGCGATCGGTCCAACAACAAATAATATTTCACCTCGCCTGATTGCTGGCGAGACTATTGCCCGATCGCAATTTCCCGATATTCACCTGCTTGAGTGTTGTCAACAACGGTTTGTATCAGTTCGGTATGCTGCTGAATGCGAGGCCATGATGTAGAAAGCAAAACTACAACTGCAATTTGACGACCTGCAAAGTTTTGTTGGTAGCGGAGGTTTCGATCTGTAGTAACGAGCAGATCGTAGTTATCATTTTCGGCTGCTGTTAGCAGATCGCCATTTGAAAGTTCCGACCATCCGCGCTCGTAGGCTGTGTCTACTGTATGCCCTGGTAGGTATCGCCGTAAAGGTGCTGGTGTTCCTTGGTCGAAAAGGATTTTCATGTGTTTGCTGCTTTCATCAAACTGAGGAGTTCGTAATCTAAAAGGGCCTCAACTTGCATTCGCGTTACTCCTGGAAACCATTCCAAAAATTCATCGATCGAGGCTCCGTCTTTGATATTTTCAAAAAAAGCAGCTACGGGGACGCGGGTTCCTCGAAAAACCCATGCACCGCTAACTTTATTAGGATCGCGTTCTAATATGCTCAACAGGTCTGAAGAATCCATAAACTTCACCGTTTTTAGACGATTGATGTGCTTCTGCTGTGCGATCTAAGTATAGCAAAACTCGAATTACGATCGAGGTCGCTCTCGGGTTATTAATATTTCATCATCGAAGTTCAAACTTATTCGCGATCGGAAATTTTCAGTTTTCCCCCTTCGCACTCCCCCCCTCTCCCCCTCCCCCAGTCTCCCCCTCTCCCACTTTTTCTTTCGACTTGTGCGTTGAAATTCCCCAAGCATCAACAGTATTTTTAATAAAACCAGCCATCGGTACTGCAACTAACAAACCTGCGATTCCTGCCACCTTAACTCCTACCAGCAGTGACACCAAAATCCACACCGGATTCAAGCCTATAAAACCGCCCAACAGCCGAGGAGCAACCCCATTTTCAATTACTTGATCGATGAATCCAGCCACAGCTAAAACCGTAACTCCCAGCCAAAAATTGTTCAGTGCAACCAGCAAACTGACAATGCAAATACTGAAAGGAGCTCCAAACGGAATTATCGTCATTACACCCACACCCAAACCGAAGAGCAATCCGAAGGGAACTCGCAAAATCAGAAAAGCTACAGTCATTGACAGCCCCATCAAACCTGCTAAAGTTGCTTGTCCGACGAAGTAGTTGTGAAAGCTGCAGGCCAGTAATTCTCGCAATAAAATGCTGCGCTTGGAAGGAAACCATTTAAACAAACCTTCCCACAGTCGATCGCCGTGCAAAAGCAAGTAAAATGTCAAAACTATAGTCAGCAAAAAGTTCCAAATCCCGTCGGCTGCACCCAACCCAAATTTGAGAATTTCGCCGATTAAGGACTGCAATTGAGTTGAGAGTCGATCGCCCAATTGTGCAGTCAAACCGCTAATATCAACGCGCAAGTTGCGATATTCTGCCCACTTATTAAATGTTTCAATCTGTTCGGTTCCCGAAACTATCCAACTCGGCAATCTTGTTGCAAATTCATTCAGTTGATTGAGCAGGATCGGCGCGAGAGTTACGCCCAAAACTACTACTATCAGTAAAGTTAAAGCCAACACTGATAAAACAGCCCGATCGCGTTTCATGCCGAACTTGCACAGAAATCGCACTGGATAATCTAGCAAAAAAGACAGCACTGTAGCGACTACCAAAACGGTAATCAAGGCGCGAAAATATTCAAAAACTAGCAGGGCTAACCAGCAGTTGAGTACCGCTAGGGGAAATATCAACCCGTAAGTCCACCACTGCGGCAATTTAGTAAAACGTCTCATTAAGGAAGGAAGAAGGAAGAAGGAAGAAGGAAGAGGGAGGAAGGAAGAAGGAAGAAGGAAGAGGGAAGAAGGAAGAGGAATAACTGTTAACTAGGGCGGACACGGGGGCACCGCCCCTACCTGTATGCTGTCAACTCTCAACTCTCAACTCTCAACTCTCAAAGTTTTTTAGGGCTGTCGCTCTAAAGCTAATTGAATCAAACGATCTACTAATTCTGCGAAAGGAATGCCTGAAGCTTCCCAAAGTTGGGGATACATACTCGTCCCTGTGAATCCGGGGAAAGTGTTAATTTCGTTAATCAAAACTTCTCCTGTTGATTCAATGTAGAAAAAGTCTACTCTGGCTAAACCGGCGGCATCGATCGCTAGAAATGCTTTAATTGCCATTTCTCGGATTTGCGAAATAACTTCCTCGCTGACTTTTGCCGGAATTGTCCAACCGGCTTGTCCTTCAGTATATTTAGTTTCGTAGTCGTAGAAATCGCTGTTAAAAGTAATTTCTCCGACTGTTGAAGCTTGGGGGTTGTCGTTACCTAAAACCGCACATTCGAGTTCTCTAGCGACGACTCCAGCTTCTACAATTATCCGGCGATCGTAACTGGCGGCGCTATCGAGAGCTGCTTCTAATTCCGCGCGCGATCGAACTTTCGCAATTCCCACCGACGAACCCAAATTCGCCGGTTTGACAAAGCAAGGATAGCCCAAACTTTCCTCTATTTTATCGCACAATTTGGGAAAAACACAAGGGTTAGACCAGATTTCGGAACGGTTGACAGCCATGTATTTTACCTGCGGCAAACCTGCGTGAGCGAAGGCCATTTTCATTGCTATTTTATCCATTCCCAAGGCCGAACCCAAAACGCCGGAACCGACAAACGGAATTTGCATTAATTTCAGCAATCCTTGCACCGTACCATCTTCGCCGTTCGGTCCGTGCAAAACTGGAAACCACACATCTACTGCATTCAAACTGGGAAACTGCCCGGAATGGGAAGATAAAGCAGTGTTTTTTTGCTCTAAATTCAAATTGGAAGATCGATCGCCAGCAGCAGATAAAGCAGAGTTTTCTAGTGTTGCTTCTGTTGTTTCAGCTTCTATTTGCAGGGGTTTTCCTGATGCCAAAACTTGTTGCGGTGCCGCGCCCGACAGCCAGCGACCGTCTTTTTGGATGTAAAATGGTACAATTTCGTATTTAGAGGCATTTTCGCCAGCAGCCAGAGCTCGCTCGATCGCCCGTGCCGAACTAATCGAAACTTCATGTTCGCCCGATCGTCCTCCAAACAGCAATCCGATCCGCATCTTTGTCATTGTTTAATACTCCTGGTATTTCTCAATAAATATACACGCAGTTAGCGTAGCTGTGACAGAAATCGAGAATTGAGGGCGATCGAATTGACTTGGAAAATTACAAAACTTGCGCTACGATCGGCCCTAGCTGTTGGGTTGTACTGGCTGAATTAATTTGCTGTTAGCCCGCACAAAACAATTGGTGGGTGCGCCTCGATCGAAAGTTTTTTCTACAAAAAACCAAGGTCGATCTTGCTCGTCGTACAACACGCCCGATCCGCTAGGGCCGAGGTAAATTTCAAACTTTTGTCCTTGTTTTAAAACCCCCACCACAGGCCAACTACCAATATTTAAAACGACATCGCTACCGGGATTTTGGATTTCTTGAATCGAATATTTACCCATCCTGCAATTAAGACCTTTCGGATCGGCATCTACCACCTGCCAATACCTGTGAGATGTTCTTTGATAATCTCCTTGCGCGTTGGGTTCCGGCAGTTCAACTTGAGGAGTTGTTTGCGGATTTGATTTGGGTTTGTTAGCTTCAAAATCTTGTGTCATAAGGGGAAGGAAGAAGGAAGAAGGCAGAAGGCAGAAGGCAGAAGGCAGAAGGCAGAAGGCAGAAGGCAGAAGGCAGAAGGACAGAAATAAAAGGGAAGAAAGATAAAAGGGAAGAAATAAAAGGGAAGAAGAACAATAACTATCAACT
>JAAUPF010000141.1 GCA_012034575.1 Richelia sp. CSU_2_1
GATTCTATAGGAACTGCCAACCCTTTAATATTGTCGATAATATTTTCCACACTTGTAACTGCCATATTCAATCTCCTTGTGGAAAGCTTCCCAGCTTGCTTGTCGGTTAGACTTCTATTGTACACCTTAATCAAAAAGGTCGATCGGGTTCCTGTCCCAATTTTTTGCAAAACTTTAGATAATCGTCGATCGAATTTTGGAATTCTTGCCCAGCTTCTTCAACTGTTTTTGCCTTAAAAGTTATTACGTCATTAATATTGAGGACTAGCCCGAAAAGAATTTCTGCTTCTAAATCTACTTCAATGCTAGCACTGTAACCTTTGTAAGTCATCATGGCTGTAATACTTATTCCTTTTAGCAAAACTCTCAATAATTATTCCTACTCACTGACATATTCAATACTCCAATCGGCTTCTGAGATACCAACTGCTTCTAAAAAACGACGACAGAAATCTATATGACCATCACCAGATTTCCGTAAATTAACCCAATATCCATTTGATAACTGCCATTTTGTCCCATCACTATTTCGATCAGGGCGATTATCTTGGAAATTAGATTTAAGTAAATTTCTAGCCTTTTCAAAGCTATCTGAGCGATTTTTAATCACCCACTCACAGCATTGAATTGTAACTTGTCGCCAAGTTTGCTTAGAAAGTGGAATTTCGTCACCACAGATTTGAATCAACTTTGGCTTACTAAGTGTGCGAGTAGGAAATGCTTCATGTTCTCCAAGAGAGGGCCAAATTTCGATAAACTTATTGGTTAGGAAATTAGCTCGTTCAAGAATAGCTTTGTCATCCCATCGGTCAATAGTTAGAGAAAAATAATCACTATTTATTCGCAAAGCGTGTTCAGCCAGTTTTTTCTTTTTTACAAGAAATGCTGAATTAGAAAGTTGTGCATTCCACTCAGAAGTAACTAAAGTTAAATTTCCCAAGGTATGTAAATAATCTCGGTAGATTTGTTTGAATTTATCTCCCAGTTCATTTTCCCAATCTTTGCTTAGCTTTTGCGGCAAAATATGCTCAATAGTTGCATCTTGATCGAGGACAGTAAATCCACCTGTTCCCTTGGACAAGTGCCGATTAATTGTGTCTATAACAAGAACCATTTTTTTGGTATTGTTTTTATCATAAAGTTTATGGCTATGAATCGATTGCCTGACATGATTATTGTTAGGATATTTCTTAGTAATCAAGACGTTCTTCAAAGCTTCCGGTAAAGTAACTGATTCATCTTCATCTTGAATTGCTGTTACCTCTTTCCAAATGGATGTAAACATTCTAGTAATATAGTTAGTAGGTTCTCCACAAATGTGGCGACGAACTAAATAATTTTCTAGTAATTTTAAGCATTCGATAAACTCCTCAAAATTATTTTTTTGAGAGTTGTACTCATTATAAAGCGTTAATAAAAACGGATAAGCAGTAGAAAGGTCGAAAGTATTGAGGCGAATTAATGCTGTTTTAATATCTTGGTTTACTTCATTTTCTGGTCGCAGTAGTTTGTTATAATATTCAGCAAATTTTAGGAGATTAGCAATTGCCAGGACAAATTCTTTGTCATCTAATTTTTTACAATAATCACGAAATCGTGCATAAATATGGGATTCGGCACAAAGATTTCTCGTTTCCATTGCTAAATAATGTCGAATAAAAGCTGTTAATTCCCCCATACCTGATTTACCAACTTTTCGTTCCTCTTGCAATAATTTTTCAATCTTTTCCCATTTAGTAAAAGCAATTTCCTGCTGAGATGTTGGTAGCATCATCGCCATATAGTTGCGTACTAAATCTGGCTGAGTTAACGGTTTACCTTTAGCATTCAGACTTTCAAAAATATGATAAGGACTTTCGTTTTTATTTAGTTCTATGAAAACAACTTGAAAGGAGTTTTGTAAAACTGTAAAAAACCTACCAATATCTAGTTCACCTTCTTTAACTTTAGATTTAATCTCGTCATAAAAATAATCATAAGCTTTCGGGATACCTGATTCAGTTTGAGGACGATTTTCTTGTAAAATAATCGTTTGATAAGCTTGGCGGTCGCCATATTTATTGGTTGGCAAAAGTTTAAAATAAACCTCATCCTCCTTTTTCTCATCTAAATTGATTACAAATTTGTTAATCTTCTTAAAAAGCCTTTCCCTTTCATCAGTTGTTTCGACTATTTCGACAAGATCCCGCAAAACAAGAAATAGTAAGGATAGGGTGGTCAAACGTTGCTGACCATCAACCAACTTAAAAGCTGTTATTGTGCCGCGTGTTCCATCATTGATGACTACCAAAGACCCTATAAAATGTTCTGTTTCTTTTTCTGGATCGTATTCCTGATAAATTGCAAGCGCATCCTTTAATAAAACTTCCCATTCAGTTTTCCCCCAGCTATATTGGCGTTGAAAGTGGGGCATAACATAATGAATCTCACCACCGGAACTGAAAACTTTGGAAATTTTCCAACTATCTGCTTTCACTGCCAATCACTCCAACTATGTCTAAAATTTGTTAGTCACTTAAGGCGCAGGTATCGGTACTAAGTCGAATATTCCAATTATAGTGAATAGGCAGGCCCAAAAGCCTGCCCGATACTAAAATCCTATTCTACACCCTCAATCCGATCTTCCACCTCCTGATACAACTCGCGCAACCGATCCAAATTACTCTCCGAAGTCTCCCAATAACCCCGGCCGTTCACCTCCAACAACGTGCTCACCATCTTGCGGAAAGAATGAGGATTCAAATTAAGCAAACGCTTCTGCATTTCTGCATCTTTGATAAACGTTTCATTCACATCCTCATAAACCCAATTATCCACAGCGCCCGCAGTCGCACTCCATCCCATCGTGTTTACCAAACGCTTGGAAAGTTCCCGCACGCCCTCGTAGCCGTGCGATAGCATCCCCTCGTACCACTTGGGATTTAGCATCTTTGTCCGCGCATCCAAACGCACGGTTTCTGATAGCGTCCGTACCTGCGCGTTCGCTGTCGTACTATCAGCAATAAACGATGCCGGTTGTTTCCCGTCGCCTCGCAAACTGCCGATCAATTTAGTTGGATCGGAGTCGAAGTAGTGCGATACATCTGTTAGCGAAATCTCCGCCGAATCCAAATTCTGGAACGTGACTTCCGCAGTTTTTAACGATGATTCAAAAATCTGCCTGTCTTGTTCCATCGTTCCTGGATTGTCGGAAGAAAAGGCGAAGGATTTGCGCGTTAAGTACATTTCCTGCAACTCGGATTCGCTTTCCCAAGTGCTGTTTTCTACCGCCAGGTTGATGTTAGATGAATAGGAACCGGAAGCGTTGGAAAAGACGCGGGTTGCTGCTTGCCTCAGGTTGATTCCCATTTCTTCCGCTTGCTTCAAGGCGTGTTTGCGGACGAAGTTCATCTCGACTGGTTCATCGGCTTCCGCTGCCATTTTCACGGCTTTATCTAACAGATTCATCTGGTTGATGAACAAATCGCGGAACACGCCGGAACAGTTAATTACTACGTCAATTCTGGGGCGTCCCAACTCTGCTAACGACAGCAATTCGAGTTTGTTTACCCGTCCCAAAGCATCGGGAACTGGTTTGACTCCCACCATCCACATTACCTGCGCTAGGGATTCGCCGTAAGTCTTGATGTTGTCGGTTCCCCACAACACGACGGCGATGGTTTCGGGATAGTTACCGCCGTTATCGATGCGCTGTCTTTCTAACAGTCGATCGACCACAATTTTAGCAGATTTAACTGCCGCCGCTGTGGGGATTGACTGCGGATCTAAAGCGTGCATATTTTTGCCAGTTGGCAAAACATCCGGGTTGCGAATCGGATCGCCGCCGGGGCCGGGCAGGATGTATTCGCCTTCTAGCGCGCGCAACAATGCACCCAATTCGTTATCGGCACAAACTTGCTGCAAGCAGAATTCCAGATACTCAAACAGCGGTTTTAAGGGTTCTGGATCGACTTTTTTGTAGCCGGCGGCGTGCAATGTTTCAATCCAAGGTTCTTTCTTGCCCATGTTGAAGAAATTTAACTTGGAAACAAGGGAAACTCGACCCTCGGCATCGGTTTGTTCTTTCACTAAAGCGGCGACTGCTTCGCGACAGGCTAAGGTGATGTTTTGCAGCAGTTCGACATCGGCTAAAATGCCCCGATCGCTATTAGAATAAATCTCGTTGATGTCGCGTCCCAAACTGTTGGCAATAATCCGGCTTAAGCTGAGAAGTCCGTCTTCTTCGCGATCTAAATTGGCAATGTTTACCAAAGTTGCGATCGCCTCTTCAGCAGTTGGGGGTTTGCCAATTACGTGCAAGCCGCAAGGCAACAACCGCGACTCAATTTCCATCAATTTGCGGTACACCAAACCGATGAGATTGTCCCGTTCCTCAGCAGTCATTTGGGCAGCATCTTTTTCGGGCAAAGCAATATCTTTGTCCAAATTTACCAAACGGCATTTATCCAAAATCGTATTGACGATCGGAACGCCCCGCCCGGTATCTTTTAAAGTTTGATAGGAACCGATTAACTCGCTCAATTCTTGCAAGCCTTTGTACAAACCCGCATTTTCCGCAGGCGGAGTCAAGTAAGAAATCGTTTCCGCGTAGCTGCGGCGCTTGGCAATTGTTGCCTCGCTGGGATTGTTAGCTGCGTAGTAATAGATGTTAGGAATTTTCCCAATTAAACTATCGGGATAGCATTCCCCAGACATTCCCATTTGCTTACCGGGCATGAATTCCAGCGATCCGTGAGTGCCAAAGTGCAGCACCGCATCCGCACCCCAAATGCGCTCCAAATAAGTGTAGTAAGCAGCAAAACCGTGGTGGGGACTTGCCGATCGCGAAAACAGCAACCGCATCGGATCGCCTTCGTATCCAAAAGTAGGTTGCACTCCGATAAATACATTGCCGAATGCCTTGCCGTACACCAGCAAATTTTGACCGTCGCTGTTCAAATGTCCCGGAGGCGGCCCCCAGTTTTCGTGCAAGCGTTCCGAATATGGTGTCAGTCTTTCGTATTCTTCAACTGACATCCGGTGGGCGATATTTAATTCGGGGCTTTGATATTGCGCCGTGGCGTCGTGGATGACTTCTTGCATTAACTTTTCGGCGGATTCCGGCAGTTCGGGCAAGTCGTAACCGTTGCCTTTTAAGGCTTTCATTACTTGGTAAATCGAGCCGAAAACATCGAGGTATGCGGCAGTTCCGACGTTGCCTTTATCGGGCGGGAAACTGAAAATTGTAATCGCAACTTTCTTATCTAATTTGGGTTTGCGCCGCAGGATTGCCCATTTCATCGCCCGCTGCGCGATCGCCTCGATTCTATCTTGCAGCGCGATCGCTTTGCCAGTTGTGCCGTCGCGTCCCGAGAGAATAATCGGTTCGATCGCCCCGTCCAATTCGGGAATCGCAATTTGCAAAGCAACTTGAATCGGGTGCAATCCCAAATCGCTGTTTTCCCACTCTTCTGTGGTTTGGAAAACTAAGGGTAAAGCTACCATGTAAGGGCGATTCAATTTTTTCAAAGAGTCGATCGCCTTGGGATGGTCTTGTCTCGCAGGTCCGCCAACTAATGCAAAACCTGTTAAAGAAACTACTGCATCAACAATTGGCAGCGGTGCGACACCTTTTGCTCCGACTTCCAAGAAATAAGTATCGACTGGTTTGGAGAAGTCTAAACCGCCGGCAAAAATCGGTACGACTCGCGCGCCCATTGCTTCCAATTCCTGCACCATCGCTACGTAGTGCGCGTCATCTCCGGTTACTAAATGGGTGCGCTGCAACACCAAACCGACGCAAGGTGCTAGCGGATCTTTGAGATCGGCGGAAATATCTTTGCGGGCATTGTACCAAGTTAGATATCCTTTAACATCCTCAAACATAGAGGGTGCTAATGGATGCCAAATTCCCATATCCGGGTAAACAACCGGATCTTGAAAATTGATTTGTTGTTCGTCTTTGTAGACGTATTTATGTGACAGCATCAGCAAGAAGTTTTCCAAGTTTTCTTGGGAACCTCCCAGCCAATACTGAAAACTCAACATGAAATTGCGCGCGTCTTGGGCTTTGTCGATCGGCAAATACTTGAGAACTTTGGGCAAGGTTTGTAACAGTTTCAACATTCCATCTTGGAAGGAACCGCCGGATTTTTCCTTCCGCTTTTTCATGAATTCGCCGATCGCACTTTTGCTTTGTCCCAATTGTGCCATCGAGAAACTGCCCATTTTATTCAGGCGCATCACCGCAGGCATCGAGGGGAAGACGACGGCGACATCCAAGTTATCGCGTACCGGTTCCACCGCCGCTACCACTTTTTCTGCCAAATCTTCGATAAAAATTAGCGAGGCAATAAATACGTTGGCCGCAGCTACATCCCGCTTCAGGGCCTCGTAGTTTTCCGGGCTGCGGAGCTCCTCGATCAGGTAGCCGCTGATTTCGATCGCCAAATTCGGGTTTTTCTGATTAATCGATCGAACCGCCGCCGACAGGGCGCTTTGATATTGCGGTTCTAGCACGACATATACCACCTTCAGGAGTTTTCGCCCCTGCAAGTTTTCCGGCACGATGTGGCGAATGGTGGGCTTGACGTGAGTGAACATCCAGTTAGGCTCCTTTAAGATGCTGTTTTCGGAATCGGGAAATTTTTCTACCCCATGAGTATTTTTACCAGAAAACGCTTACCATTAGGCGATTTGAGCTAATTTGCGACACAATTCGACAAATATCTTGGCGATTTTGTAACCCTTTGTTACAAAAAAGTTGAGTAAATACTATCAATATTGTTTACATATATTAACTTGACAAGATTGTAAAAATATGTATTGTTGCGGTAATTTTCCAAATTTAAAAGATAAAATAAAAATAACGAAGTAGATTTTGACGAAAAAAATCCCGATAAAAGTTCCGCATTTTGTATAAGAGATAGAAAGCGCGATCGAGCCATTCAAAAAATTACCTATTGCAGAATTTGTAAAAAGCTTTAGCAGAGTGGCATCGATCCGAACTGAGCCTTATAGGAACAGGAAATTTCATATTATGTCGGGAACTTAAAACTGTTTAGCAGCTTCTTTACGTGTAAGTTATGCAAAAGCGATCGTACAGCGTAGATTGATATTTTTGCTGGAACCCAAAGCAATTTAACTACTTCTATATAGTATGAGTTTCCAGCGATATCCTTCGCAAATGGAAAGTGCTTGTTGTTGACAATTTCAACTATCTAAATTCGAGGCTAAATCATGGCTAACTACGCAATCTTCGACGAACAATACTACTTGGCATCATACCCTTGGCTAAAACCTGCCATTGATGCAGGCATTATCAAATCCGGTCGAGAACACTTTGAAAACTTCGGTCGGGCAGCAGGCTTGACTAAAGTATCGCGTTATTTTGACGAAGATACTTACCTTGCTGGCAACCCAGACCTCGCAGCCTTTGTCCGCACGGTCAATCCCAACGCACCTTTTGCAACCGGACTCGATCACTTCATCCAATTCGGCTACGATGAAGGCGGTCGCCGGACGCAAGTATCGCCCGAATACAACGAAGATTTCTATTTAGCAAATAATCCCGAGTTGCGGGCCTTTATCGGCCCGGACAAACCGTTCAAATCCGGCTACCAGCATTTCATTCAATTCGGCTCGAAAGAAGGTCGTTTCGGCACCTCGTTTTTTGAACCGGAATATTTAAGGCAAAACCCCGACATCGTACCGTTTATCAACAATGGAGCATTGAAAACCGGTCGCGATCACTATTTCAATTTCGGGAAAAATGAGCCGGCCCGCGAAGCAACTTTTGTCGGCAGCCGCAGCAATGATATTCTGACTGGAATTGGCGTCGGGGAAACCGAATTGATTGGAGTAGAAGTCGGTATTGACCCGCGAGGAAACCGCCAGTTTGAAAGCTTCGGCACCAATGAATTCGATGTCTTGATTGGAGGCCCGGGTCCTGATACATTCGTACTCGGAGTGCCTGCTTCGGCAGGGAATGGAAGCGCGACACCGCTGTATGTCGGTAACGGTCAAGCTACAATTCGCAACTTCAACATCAACGACGATTTTATCCAACTGCAAGGAACTTCTTTAAGCGGATACAACTTGACTCCCAGTGGCAGCAATTTGTTAATCCAGCGCTTTGGAGATGTACTCGGTGTAGTTGAAGGAGGAGCAAGTTTGGGTTTGACATTCCAACAATCTAACGGTAACGGTACTTTTGCGATCGGATAGTTATCAGTCAATTTGTAGGGTGCGCACTGCGCACCTTACGATTGAATGATTTGCGCGCGGACGATCGCAAAAAGAGTGTATTTGGAATTAAAAAAGATGGCAAACTACGACATTTTTGACGAACAATACTACCTCTCTCAATACCCTTGGTTGAAACCTGCGATCGACACAGGCATCATTAAATCTGGAAGAGAACACTTTGAAAAATTCGGTCAAGCGGCAGGCCTCACAAGAATATCGCGGTATTTTGACGAAGATACCTATCTCGATCGAAATCCAGATATTGCACCTTTTGTCCGCAATGCCAACAATCCCAACGCACCTTTTGCGACCGGATTAGACCACTTTATCAAATTTGGTTACGAAGAAGGTCGATCGCGAGTATCGCCCGACTACGACGAAGTTTTTTACTTAAAACGCCTCCCGGAACTCGCACCATTCATAGAAAATGGAACTTTTAAATCCGGCTTTCAACACTTTATCAAATTCGGCAAAACAGAAGGCAGGTACGGCACGAGTTTCTTTGAACCGCGTTACTTGTCAGACAATCCAGATGTGGCCGCAGTCGTGCAAGCAGGAGGTTTAAAAACCGGGCGAGAACACTATCTCAAATTCGGGCAATTCGAGGCAAATCGATATGCGGTTTTTACCGGAACTAACGGCAACGATAACGTTACAGGATTTACCGCAGGAACAAATCAAATCGTCGGATTGCAAGTAGCTTTAGCCACAACAGGAAGGGGTATTAATAAGAATAAGTATGATGCTTTGAAGTTGGATGAGATTACGAGAGAGCCTTTCCGGACTACTACTGAATTCGATACCTTAATTGGCACTGCGGGTAGCGATTACTTCATCCTCGGAGATTTTGCTCCTAACCAACGACAGGGTATGATAACTCCAGTCAGTTTCTATGCGGGCAGTGGCGAGGCAAGAATTGTCAATTTTGAAAAAGGCAAAGATTATATCCAGGTTGCGGGAAATCTCAATCCACTTACCATCACTCCATCGGGGGGAGATTTGTTAATTCAAACAGCGGGAGATACACTTGCCATAATTCAAGGCGGTGCAAATCTAAATCTGCAACAGATTTCAATGATAAATCCCTTTAATCCTCCCGTCGGTATTAATTTCCTCGGTTAGAAAGCATAGAGGTCGATTTATGAGGCAAATCGATCGGCCGTTTTTACAGGAACTAACGGCAACGATATCGTCACCTGCTTTACCGCAAGAACAAATAAAATCGTCGGATTCCTATGACTTTGTTAGCCTAATAAATATCAAGATTCTGTTTCGACTTCCCGCAAAAACAGTAAATTTTCTGCTGGTAATACTTAACGTAAAATTAGCTGCTGTGACACGATCGCTCTAATTGAATGTGGTGAAAATCTTGGTTAAAATTAGGGTGCGCAGTGCGCACCTTACAAATCGATCGAGCTTTACTAAAATGAGGGTGCGCAGTGCGCACCTTACAAATCGATCGCACTTACTTATTAAGCTCGATCGCGCGCTTTTTTTAACACCTCAACCGCATCTTGATGGCCTTCAGAAGAAGCCCAAATTAACGCAGTCCAAGTATTATTATCCTTAGCTTTGATATCGGCCCCCTTATCAATTAAAAATTCCACAACTTCCGCACGCCCGCTACCTGCAGCACTCATCAAAGCAGTCAAACCAAAATTAGTTTTAGCATTCACATCTGCTCCCGCCTCTAACAAAAGCCTTACAATCTCTTTATGTCCTCCTGCGGCGGCACTCATTAACGGCGTCCATGCGTCATTATCCTGACTGTTAGCATCCGCACCAGCAGCGAGCAAATTTTTCGCGATTTCAGCATTGCCAGCCTCAGCCGCAGCCGTCAAAGCCGTCGCACCTTCCTCATCTTTAGCATTGATATCTGCACGCTGTTCGATCGCGCTTTCTACAGCAGCAACATCACCAATCTTGACGGCATCAATTAAATCTGTCATAAAATCTCCCTTGCGTCCTCTCAAATATTAAATCGCATGGCAGTAGATATTTTAATCCTCTCCAACGGTCCCGGAGAATTGGCAACCTGGGTGCGCCCCGTCGTGCAAGCATTGCGCCAGCAGTTGGGGAACGCGGACATTGGTGCGCGAATCTCCGTGGTACTGTCCCCCTGTCCGCACGCCACCGGAAAAGAAGCACAAATCGCCTCTTCCTACCCAGAAGTGGACAGAGTGCAAGCACCGGAGCATTTTTTTCGCTTCTTATTATCTGGCAAAACTGCTGAAAATTGGGATTGGCACAAAACTGGTGTGGTGTTATTTTTAGGCGGCGATCAATTTTTTACAGTTGCGATCGGCAAAAGATTAAAATACCGCACTGTTATTTATGCTGAATGGGATGCCAGATGGTATCGCTGGATTGATAAATTTGCTGCAATGAAACCCGAAGTTGTTGCTAAAATTCCTCAAAAATATGCTAGTAAATTTACAGTTGTTGGAGATTTGATCGCTGAAGTAGGCAACAGGAAATCGGAGAGTAAAAATCTCGCGGGGGCGACATTTACTGGCGGGGCTGGTACGGGGGCAGTGCCCGTACAGGAAACTGAATTAATTGGATTGTTACCTGGTTCTAAAGCAGCTAAATTAGCTTTAGGAGTACCGTTATGCGTGTCGATCGCCCATTCAATTCATCGCATCCGACCTCAAACCCGCTTTGTAATTCCCGTCGCTTCCACTTTAGACTTAGAAACTCTAGCAAATTTTGCCAAGGCAGATCGAAATCCTTGCCTCCATTTATTTGAAAATGCTAGCGCCGAACTGCATTTAAGCGAAAAACCGTTTTTAGAAACTCCAAACGGGCTGCAAATCGAACTTTGGACGCAAACGCCAGCCTACGATTTGCTATCAGAATGCAGCCTGTGTTTGACTACAGTAGGAGCGAATACAGCCGAATTGGGTTCCCTAGCCGTACCGGCGATCGTTTTGATTCCGACGCAGCAATTGGATGCGATGAAAGCTTGGGACGGATTGCCGGGATTGCTGGCAAATTTGCCCTTAGTCGGTTCAGTTTTTGCCACTGTTATTAACTGGCTGATCCTGCAATTGGGAAAAGGCAAACTTTATGCTTGGCCGAATATTTGGGCGGGTGAAGAAATCGTGCCGGAGTTAATCGGGAAGCTGGAACCGGAAGCGGTAGCGGCAAGGGCGATCGACTATTTAAGCCATCCTGAAAAACTAGCACGAATGCGCGATCGATTGCGCGGTGTGCGGGGTGAATCGGGGGCAGCAAAAAAAATTGCTGAATTAGTTTGCAAACAGTTGATAGTTGACAGTTGATAGTTGACAGTTGACATTTGTTTTTCTACCTTCTGCCTTCTGCCTTCATCTTACTTCTTACTCCTTTCTGGCTTCTGCCTTGTTGATTATTTAGTCTCTCAGAGAGGGACAAAAGTTTGACAAGAAGCGATTTCAACCGCCAGCAGCTTGACAAAACCTGCTTTCAACCGCCGAGTACGCAATCGATGTATCGATCGCACTTCCGCAACAGCGCCATTTTATGCTAAAAACAACTGTTTGTTGCAAAATCGGGGTAGCAGCAGTTTACCCAAGGAGAGTATGAGATGTCAGGTAGCGAAGTTCGTGCGGATTTTTGGATGAGTGAGTACATTACACCTTGGGATATTTACGTTCACGGCGTCATCGCAGTGCTTGCTTACAAAAAAACTGCCTATCAAGAAATGTATGTAGTTCAGACAGGAACCTACGGTAAAGGCTTAGTTTTAGATGGCAAATGGCAATCTTGTACCGGCGACGAGTTTCTGTACCACGAACCCCTGGTTCATCCAGCCATGATTTTTCACGGTTCCCCCAAAAAAGTTCTCGTTCTCGGGGGCGGTGAAGGAGCTACAATTAGAGAAGTTCTCCGCTGGAAAACAGTCGAAAAAGTGGTGATGATCGACATTGACGGCGAAGTAGTAGAAGCGTGTCGCGAACACTTGCCAGAAATGCACCAAAATGCCTTTGACGATCCCCGTTGCGAAGTAGTAATCGGCGATGCTTTGGATTATTTAGATAACACTGGCAGCGATTGGGATATCGTGATTTCTGACTTGTCCGATCCCATTGAAGAAGGGCCGTCTTTTCAGTTGTTTACCAAAGAGTATTTTGAGAAAGTACGCCGCGTGATGTCGCCTGACGGCTATTTTGTCGTGCAAGCGGGGCCAGTTTCGCCGGCAGAAATGAAAATGCACGCCCGGATTGTCAATACCCTAAAATCGGTTTTCCCCAACGTTCAATCTTGTACGAGCTATATTTCTACTTACGGAGCTCCGTGGGGTTTTGCTGTAGCTTCTACTCAAGAAATAAATACGCGCCCGGAACCCGAAGTTACGGATAAATTGCTCGCCGAGAAAACCACCGGCGGGCTGCGGATGTTGGACGGAATTACGCTGTTGGGATTGCTGCAAATTCCCGGCCACTTGCGGCATACCATCGCCTCGGAAACGGAAGTTTACACTTTGGCGGCACCGCCTAAGTTTTTCGGGAAAGGTTCGATCGGTCAGTGAAGTTACCTTAAAAGAAAGAGTCGTTGGGAGCAACCGAGATGGGCACTTTGATTCGCATAATCGCAGCAGTTTTTGTTCCCCCTTTGGGAGTATTTTTGACTGTCGGCATCGGCAAAGATTTTTGGATTAACCTGATTCTAAGCTGTTTTTTCGTGTTTCCAGGTACGCTTCATGCGATTTGGGTAATTGCCAAGCACGATCGAAGCTAATAGCAGAAGGAAGAAGGAAGAAGGAAGAAGGTAAATGCAATAACAGCAATATTTTCAACTTCCCTTAAATTTCCTTACTGTGTGGGCGATTTCTATACATTGCGAGAGTGAAACTCAACTTCAATAATTAGAAGATGTTGTTGGGTTTCATTCTTCAACCCAACCTACTTATTTTAAGTGAATGAACGATCGTAAATTGCTAGTTGTTGCTACGGGCAATCCTGGAAAACTCAAAGAAATGCAAGTTTACCTTCAAGATTTGGGATGGGAATTGCAACTCAAACCCGACGATTTGGAAATTGAAGAAACAGGAGATACTTTTATTGCTAATGCTTGCTTGAAAGCATCTGAAGTGGCAAAAGCAACTAATCAATGGTCGATCGCGGATGATTCTGGTTTGATGGTAGATGCACTCGGCGGCCAACCTGGGATTTATTCGGCACGCTACGGGAAAACTGATGCTGACAGGATTTCTCGACTCCTTCAAGAATTGGGAAACGAACAAAACCGACAAGCACAATTTGTCTGCGCGATCGCGATCGCCCGTCCCGACGGTACAATTGCCCTGCAAGTAGAAGGAATTTGCCGGGGCGAAATCCTCCATACTCCTCGCGGTAGCGGAGGTTTCGGCTACGATCCGATTTTCTACGTACCCCAGGCGCAACAGACTTTTGCAGAAATGACACCCGAAATTAAGCGATCGCACTCCCACCGCGGCCGAGCTTTTCAGGCTCTCTTACCACAAATAGAACATCTTGTCAACACTCAATTGAGGTGAACCTCGAAAACAATTAGGGTTAAGAAACAGCTCCACAATACTTAACTAAACTTCCCTAATTCTCCTCATTCTCTAGGCTAGACTAGATACATGAGTAAGTTATCTATTTCAGAAGCAGCCAAGCTCAAAGGAGTCAGCGTTTCCACTCTTTGATGGTGGGAAAGCGAACCCAAAACGGGCATCGCCGTTACGCATGGTCTCAACTGCTGGGAGTTAAATTAGAAATTATTACAGTATTTTCTGCTAGACTTTACGGGTCCTGAAGCCACAAAAATCAAAAGATAGTAGAAGAATTGAGGGAGGGGGCTGCGTAAGTTATGACAACTCTCACTTACTGCAAAGGCTTGCCAACGGTCGCCGCCGAACTCAACCCGACAGGTTACACTGAATTTGAGTGTTTTTTAACAGCATTTTCAGGAGTGTTTTATCGAGCAACAATCGCTACAGTTAACCATCTATTAAGTCTCAACAATACCAAATTTAACAAATCTGCTTGGAATACTTACCTGCAACAGACCTACGGCATCAGCAAACGTCATGCTAACGGTGCAATCGCGCTATCGCGAGGCTCGGTAGAATCAGCTTCTGAGTGCAGGAATAGACACATCAAGCAGTTAGGAGCGAGGCTCGCATCTGCCACATCTTGGCTGAAAAAGGCACAAAAAAAGCTCCACCTTGCCCAAAAGTTTTATGCCGATTGTCATTGGCAGAACTCAAGAACTGGGTGCAATTTCCCCGCTTCGAGCGACATCAAAACTCGCAAGACCAATTGGTATCGCGTGAAATTTACCATCCATAACAAGAAAAGATATATTTACAAATTAACTCAAAACCTCGCCCACCTAAGATCGGCACCGCTGAGGGTTAAAGTGCGAAGGAGCGAAGTATTTATTGTCGGATCGAAGGATGAAAGCTGCGGGAATCAAATTTGTCAGTGGGATGGTAATACTCTTAAATTTAGAGTTCCTTATTGTCTGGAAGCAAAATTTGGAAAATACGTAACTTCAGAGATTGGAAACTTCGAGAGAAATCTTAATCGATTGCCCGAAGTAGGTGCGAAAACTTGGCACTTTTACCGCCAGGATAATCGTTGGGTAGTAGCAGTACAATTTACTCCCAGGCCAGTAACGCAAGTAAGCCGTCCCATCGAATACGGTTGCATCGGCATCGACATGAATCCCGGTGCGATTGGTTGGGCTTACGTTAACAGTCAAGGTAATTTAAAAGCCAAAGGTTCTATTCCTTTGCAAATGGGTTTGCCGTCTGGAAAACAAGATGCTCAAATTGTAGGTGCTTGCCTGCAATTAGCTGCATTGGCTAGTACCTATGCCTGCGGGATTGTTTGCGAACAGCTAGATTTTGCGACTAAGAAAGCTCAACTGCGGGAGCGAGGCAGAAAATATGCTCGGATGCTTTCAAGCTGGGCCTACAGCCGTTTTTATCATATTTTGGAGTCGATTCTTTCCAATCGGGGCATTTCTTTGTTGACACGCAATCCGGCTTATACAAGCTTAATCGGATTGGTTAAATACGCTCGGATGTATGGTTTGTCCTCCGATATTGCTGCTGCGATTGCAATTGCTAGAAGAGGTATGAATTTGTCTGAAAGGTTGCCGCGCTCCGCGTCCGCCTATCTCGGGGTGAACCCGAGAAAGCACGTGTGGAGCGCGTTGAATCAACTGAATAAATTTATCGGTCGGTGCGAGGTAGTTAATCTCCGTCACGATTACTACGGGGTCTCTAACTGGGGGCTGCTGGTTAAGGCTGATGTCGAACATCCATGTCGGGCATCAGCCAAGCGAAAGCGTTAGCAGTTATCGACCAAAAGTTACACCGTGGACTTCGATCTAGTCCGGATCTACGCTCTGAGTAGATTTGAGTAGGTTTTTATAAACGGCATCGGACAGCAAACAGGAAAAAGATTTGGTCAATTGGTAGCGACCGATTACCAACTACCAATTACCAACTACCAATTACCAATTACCAATTACCAATGCCCCAACCGCGAAATTGCTAGATTGCTTCCAGGTTCTTTTCCCCAGTGCGAATCCGGATAATTTGTTCGACAGGAGAGATAAAAATCTTGCCATCGCCAATCTCGCCGGTGCGAGAAGCAGCAATAATTTTATCAACTACCATGTCAACCTGATCGTTCTCGACAACGATCTCGACCTTGAGCTTTTGCAAAAACTCAACCGTGTACTCAGAACCGCGATAGCGCTCGGTTTGGCCCTTCTGACGACCAAAACCTCTGACCTCAGAAACAGTCATCCCCACAATACCAGCATTGACGAGCGCGATTTTCACTTCATCAAGTTTAAAGGGGCGAATAATAGCTTCAACCTTTTTCAAGTTTTTCACTCCGGAGACTTACTTTTATTACTTAATTGGCATGACACAAGATTGATATCATCGCCAATAGCAAGTATTTTGTAAAATATACTACCCTATCTTGCGATCGGGATTAAAGATTAGCCAAATCACAACCGCAATCTTTTAGGACTGACGCAAAAAACCCGGTTTCTCCCACAAAAAGCACTCCCAAAAGCCTTAAGCAATGGGATAGAGAGCGGAGTTGCTGGGCCCGGGCGGGTCGAGTCCGCTCGAAGTAAAAGTGAAGGGGGAAGGTCTTGGTGCCTCCCATGTCATGTAATAGATGACTATACTTTTACCAGCTATATTGCCGAAAACTATATTTGCCAGAGGCGGTCAGTTAAACTATTGCTATGCACCCAGCCAGCCCTCCCCCTGACCGCAGCGGGCTTAACGCCCTGCTGAGAAACCGCCCCTTCCTCGCCTTGTGGACTGGCCAGTTGTTGGCCCAAGTGGCGGATAAAGTGTTTTATGTATTGCTGATTATCTTGCTCGAAGCCGGCAGTTACCGACCTTGGCCGGCTTGGGAAGATTCGCCAAATTCGATGCGATCGGCCGTTATGGTAGCATTCACGCTACCTGCGATTTTGTTTGGTTCCGCCGCCGGCATCTTTGTGGACCGCTTTTCTAAAAAGCAAATGCTCGTCGGCTGCAACGTATTTCGAGCCTTGCTGATAATCGCGCTGCCATTTTTGTCGAAATCTTTTATCGTCTTGCTGGTGATTACGTTTTTGGTCTCTATCGTCACCCAATTTTTTGCCCCTGCAGAACAGGCTGCTATCCCTCTAACGGTAAGTCGAGAAGGATTGATGTCAGCCAATGCCTTATTTGCTTCCTCAACAATGGGCGGAATTATTGTTGGCATGACGATCGGGGAACCGATATTGAGTTTGATGCGAGATAGATTGGGAGAAGGATCGCAAGAGTTTTTGCTGGGCGGACTTTACCTGGTATCCGCAGGTTTGATCTACGCAATGCGGGTCAAAGAAGCCCGCGGCGGTAGCGCTGTAACAATCCATCCCTGGCAAGACTTTAAAGAAGGTTTGCGGTATTTAAAGCACAACAAGCTGATCGGCAATGCGATGGTGCAGCTAACGATTTTGTATTCGGTGTTTGCCGCGCTGCAAGTGCTGGCGATCGCCCTTTCTGGCAAAATTGGTCTTAAAGAAACTCAATTTGGCTTTTTGCTGGCTGCAGCGGGCATCGGCATGGTCTTCGGGGCTGCCTTTTTGGGACACTGGGGCGAGCGAGTCCACCACAAACCTTTGCCTTTAATCGGTTTTTTAATGATGGGTTTTGTGCTGGCAATGTTTGCTTTTGTCAGACAGTTGTGGTTGGGATTGGCATTGAGCGGCCTGTTCGGTTTTGGTGCTTCTTTAATCAACGGTCCGATGCAAGCTTTGATTCAAGAAAAAACTCCCGAATCCATGCGCGGCAAAGTTTTCGGATTTGAAAACAATGCAATTAATATTGCCCTCAGTTTGCCTTTAGCAATTACCGGTCCCCTGACAGATGCTGTTAGCAAAGCTGTCGGTTCGGATGACTTGGGTTTGCGGGTTGTGCTGCTGAGTTTGGGCTTTCTGGTTTCGGTAATGGGAGTTGCTGCTTGGAAACACACTCGCAAAGTGCTGCAAGATGTAGTTTGAGTTGACAGTTGATAGTTGATAGTTGACAGTTGACAGTTGACAGTTGACTTGCGATCGTCGATAGTCGATAGTTGTCAATTTGTTTGTTGTCAACTACCAATTACCAACTACCAATTACCAATTCCCTCCGCTACGCTTCGCCCATTACCAATTACCCATTGGATACTCCATGTATTCGGCTGTTTTTTCTGCTGCTGCAGTTCCTAAAAGCTTGCAGACAACATACAAAGACATATCAATTCCTGCTATTAAAACTATGAGGAAAGTTATTGGCGATCGCGCCTTAAAAATTTGTTTGTTGTGTCTGACTGGCCTGCTAGCAATTATCGTGTGGCCGAGTTTTACGCCCGCCCAATCTACGACTCAATTAGAGTTTCGCATCAATCAATTAGAAAGTCAAATTGCCGACCTCCGATCGCAAGTGTACAGGTTAAATTCTCAGGGTTCTGGAGTGACTCGACCTGGGTCTGGTTCCCGTCCGAATTCCAGTCAGAGCAATATTCGCAGGTCGGGAGATCCGATGTTTGACAATTTAGCAAATTTGGCGATCGAAACCAAACAAGATGTAATTAAAATTCAAGAGCGCTTGTCGAAACTGGAGTCAGCAATAAATCGTTGAGAAGGAAGAAGGAAGAAGGAAGAAGAAGGAAGAAGGAAGAAGGAAGAAGAAGGAAGAAGGAAGAAGG
>JAAUPF010000142.1 GCA_012034575.1 Richelia sp. CSU_2_1
GCCGAGACCTATACCAGCAGTTGGGCAAAGAAACTGATGTTGCCAACCTGTGGGGCTGGATATCGAATTGTTATCGAGATTGGGGCAAGTATCAGCAAGCTTTGGAAGCAGAACAGCAGGATTTAGCAATTCGTCAACGGCTGGATGACCAGTCTGAGATTGCACATTCCTATTATCAATTTGGACGAATCTATCAAGCATGGAACAAATATGCAGAGGCGATCTCCCATCACGAACAAAGCCGAGACCTCTATCAGCAGTTGGGCAAAGAAACTGATGTTGCCGATCTGTGGTACTGGATATCCGATTGTTATCGAGATTGGGGTAAGTATCAGCAAGCTTTGGAGGCAGAACAACAGGATTTAGCGATTCTTCAACGACTGGATGACCAACTCAATATTGCCAATGCCTATCGGAAGCTAGGCAATATTTATGACGCATGGGAAAATTACGAGACAGCCATTCAATACTACCAGCAAAGCCGCGACATTTATCAGCAGCTAGACCAACCAGAAAAACTGGCACGTCAGCTTAGAAACATTGCCAACAGTCAATGCAAACACACCCGTCAGATCGCAGTTCCCACCACAGTTCTCACCCAACTGACTCAAGCCGAACAAAACCTTCAACAAGCCATCCAACTCAACACAAAAGGCGACTACCAAGCAAACCTCGCCCGCGATTACATTAGCCTCAGCCTAATCTGCGCCGAACAACTCCGCCACCTCCCCCCCAACGACCCAACCCAACCCAATCTCATCATCCAATTCCAAACCAACTATCCTATTGGCTTCAACATCTTGACCGCCCTCGGTCAAACCCTCAGCCAAGCGGAACAAAGCCTGAAAATCGCCCGCGCCTACCTCGAAACCCCAGCCCTCCAAAATCTCGAAATCGCGATCGCCCTCACCCAACAATCCCTCGAAATCTGCCAAACTTACAACCGCCAAAAACTTCAAGCCGACGCCCTCAAACTCCTCGGAGAACTCTACCAACACCCAGACCAAACCAATCCCAACGCCACCGAAATCGCGCTGCAATTCCTCACCCAAAGTCAAGCCATCGATCGAGAAATAGGGTTCGGTGATGGTGATTTAATCAAATAGCGATACATATTTACCCCCTTTATTTTCACCGACAAACGTAGGGACACGGTACTGCCTCATTGGTGTCAACTTAGGCTTGAAACCCTTGATAACTCTCGTTGTCACCTGAATCTAGATCCCCCTAAATCCCCCTTAAGAAGGGGGACTTTAAGAGTGCTTCCAGTCCTCCCCTTAAGAAAGGAGATTTTAAGAGTGCTTCCAGTCCTCCCCTTAAGAAAGGAGATTTTAAGAGTGCTTCCAGTCCCCCCCCTTCTTAAGGGGGGCTAGGGGGGATCTAATCTTAATCGCCAAACTGCAATCTCTGACTACCTTTAACCTTAAATTGACACTAATGGACTGAACCTAAGTCCCTACAATCGGAGACTCAACCCGAACTCTATTTGATATCCAACCAACTATCAATTGACTGAGTAGATTTAACCACATTCATTCCCGCCGCTGCGAATCTTTGAAAAGCTGCATCGGCTTGTTCTGTAAAGTCAATAACGCCGGGAACGACTACAGGCGACGTGCAATCTTCCAGTAAATAAACTTTTTTGGCTAACTGTCGATCGCGCGCTACAATCTCTGTTAATAAATCGTCGATCGTCCAAGCTACGCAGTGGCTTTTTGCTTGTCCGGCTATAATTATTGCATCAAATTCCAGCAATTTATTAATGAAATTCACGTTTTTTTGCGCGATCGCACTTCCATCAGCCCCGTCTAAAACTTCCGGCCGCAAAACAGAATAGTTTTCCGTTAAGGGATTGCCGCCTTTGATTTCAAAAAGTGCTTGACTGTTGCGGGCGATGCTGTGAAAAAATATTGCTTCTTCGACAGCGGAAACCAAGGCGTGTCCGATGCCTCCTAACATTGAATGATAGGGCCAAATCGTTAAAGGATATTTGCCATCGCTGCTGAGTTTTTTGACGTAGTGCAAGCAATGTTTTTCCAAGGCTGCATAGTTTCCGGCTGCGATGCTGCCGGCAACGGCGGGATTAACTTTCCAGATGCCTTTTTCCACATCTTCGAGAGTAATTAATGTCGCTGCTGGTAAAGGATGTTCGCCTGCTGAATTTATCCAAAAAATTGGATGGAAAATTTGCATGGCAGTGTGAGTGTCCATTGTCGGTGCAATGGTGGTAATTGAGTTTAAATTGCGGTAGATAAATTCGCACAACCGTACATTATCCTCGATCGCACCCGTCCCCGATCGACCGCCGACAAATAATTCAAACTCCGGCAAGCAAAAAGTATTTTGAGCGTCAATTACCAACAAACAAACCCGATTTTTATCGCTAATAGCAGGCTGAATGCTGTATGTTTCCGCCCATTGTTTAGCAATAGCAGCCCGTTCTTGATAAGGCACGCGCCAGACTTCACTAACTTTTCTCGCATCAAAATATTCAGGAATTGGCAGTTCTATATTTACCGTCATAACGATTTATTTTCCAGTGAATTGCAGCAATAATTAAAGCCCACATAAAAAATCTCGAATTCCTCGCAAATCTCTCTCCCTACTCTTTCTCTGCGCCCTCTGCGCCCTCTGCGGTAAAAAAAGATCGCAAACTAGCAGATTCGAGTATAATCAACAATAATGACTCAAGCATCATTTTTGGCAAAGTTATTTCAAAGATTTGTCATGGCTCAAGAAAAAGATCGGAGTTCTACTAGCAATATTTTCCAACGCAGCTTGTGGTTCCTGTCGATCGTCCTGTTAATCGCCCTCTTAATTGTAGCAACTAGATCTGCTGCCGTCCAAGATATTTTAAGAAGCCTGTTAATGCGAATCGAGGCTTTAGGCATTTGGGGACCGATCGCATTTATAGTTACTTATAATTTAGCTACCGTGCTGTTTGTACCCGGTTCGGTACTGACGCTGGGCGGGGGCGCGATTTTTGGCTTGTGGTGGGGTACGGTTTACGTATTTGTCGCTTCTACTTTAGGTGCTACTTTAGCTTTTTTAATCGGTCGCTATTTGTGCCGCGATCGCGTGGTAAAATATATGGCAGGTTATCCTAAGTTTCAAGCGCTCGATCGGGCAGTTCATCAAGAAGGATTAAAAATAGTTTTTTTGACTCGCCTCTGTCCTTTGTTTCCGTTCAATTTATTGAATTACGCTTTGGGAATTACTCGGGTTTCTTTAAAAGATTATGTATTGGGTTCGAGCGGCATGATTCCAGGAACTGTAATGTATGTTTATTCTGGTTCTTTGGTGGGAAGTATGGCAACAATTTGTACGATCGATCGGCCGGAAACTCTGCAAGCGCAAATTGCGAATTGGTCAATTAATGTTATCAGCTTGCTTGCCACTTGCGCGGTCACTGTCTTGATTTCTAGGATTGCTCAACAAGCTTTAGATGAAAGTATTTAATTAGAGCAAATGCCCGATATATTAGAAGACAAATAATGTCGAATATCAGGGCAGGCACGGGGCACTACCCCTACCACAGGTCAACTGTCAACTGTCAACTGTCAACTGTCAACTGATAGAAGAGGATTTGTTCATGTCGCATTCAGCAGCCGAAGGCGTAACTGTCCCCCCGATGGACGAACACAATCAAAAATTAATCTCCTATTTACATCCGCCGGATTGGGTAAATCCGCAGCCTGCTAGCAGTTACAATCTAGTAGTAATTGGTGCGGGACCGGCCGGATTAATTGTCGCTGCGGGGGCGGCTGGATTGGGTGCAAAAGTTGCTTTAATTGAGAAACATTTAATGGGCGGCGACTGTTTAAACGTCGGTTGCGTGCCTTCAAAAGCTTTAATTCGATCGGCCCGGGCTGTTGGCGATATTTGGAATGCGGGTAAATTTGGGGTTAATGTTGCTAACAACCCAGAAGTTGATTTTGCCGCAGTTATGGAAAGGTTGCGCCGGATTAGGGCGGATATCAGTGATGTTGATTCAGTTGAACGCTATCAAAATCAATTAGGAGTTGATGTTTTTTTAGGTTCCGGTCGTTTTACTAGCAACAATACTGTAGAAGTTGCGGGTCAAACTTTGCGCTTTAAAAAAGCAGTAATTGCCACAGGGGCGAGGGCTTTACAGCCGCAAATTCCCGGCTTGCAAGAAGCTGGATATCTGACTAATGAAACTGTATTTAACCTTACGGAAAAACCCCCGCGTCTGGCAGTAATTGGTGCGGGTCCGATCGGCTGCGAATTGGCTCAAGCCTTTCAGCGTCTGGGTTCGGAAGTTATATTACTGCACAAAAATGCTCATATTTTGGACAAGGAAGATATTAGTGCGGCAGAAATCGTCCAGCAAGTTTTTGTCAAAGAAGGAATTCAATTAATACTTGAATGCCAAATCTATCGCGTGGAAAAAACAGATTTAGGGAAAGTAATTTACTATCGATCGCGCGGTCAAGAAGCATCAATAACAGTAGATGAAATTCTCGCGGGTGCGGGACGTTCTCCAAACGTTGAAGGACTAAATCTAGAAGCTGTCGGCGTGCGATACGATACAAAAAAAGGCGTATTTGTCAATGACAATTTGCAAACTACAAATCCCAAGATTTATGCTGCTGGCGACATTTGCATGAGCGAAAAATTTACTCACGCCGCCGATTTTGCCGCCAGAATAGTCATCCAAAATACTCTGTTTTTCGGGCGCAAAAAACTCAGCGATTTGACAATCCCTTGGTGTACCTATACTGACCCAGAAATCGCGCGGGTGGGAATGGGCGATCGAGAATTGCAAGCAAAAGCGATCGACTTTGATACATTTGTAATTCCTTTCGATAAAGTCGATCGGGCAATTGTTGACGGCGAAGATGAAGGATTTGTCAAAATTCACGTCAAGAAAGGCAGCGATAAAATATTAGGTGCAACTATTGTAGCGCGACACGCGGGCGATACGATCAATACAATTACTTTCGCAATGACAAACAATATCGGATTGGGAAAAATTGCGAGTGTCATTCACCCGTATCCGACGCAAGCCGAGGCAATTCGCAAAGCTGGAGATGCTTACAATCGCACTCGTTTGACGCCATTTGTGAAGAATTTGTTTAATAAATGGCTGGCTTGGACGCGGTAATTTGAAATGTTTTACCAAATCCCGTAGGGTCGGGTTCACCCAGAATCTCTGGGAAAAATGAATCATATAATAAACCCGCCCCTACCCCACCAACAATACTAATTTACCATCTCATTTTACGTTTCTGTTTCTGTTTCAAATTGAACGCCTTCATACAAAAGTTCGATCGGCAATTCAAATTCAACACTTGATAAAGTTATAATGTCTCCCGCAGCGTAAGGATAGTACAGCCACATTCTACCTTCTCCCCGACAGTAACGTTCAACAGATACTTTTTCAGAATCAATCAAGATATACTCTTGCAAACTCGTAATTTTCAGGTAAGCAGCGAATTTTTCATCTCTATCTTTTCCGCTGGTACTGGGGGAAAGAACTTCCGCAATTAGTTTAGGATTCTGAATGAATTTGCGGGAATTGAGGTCTTGAGGATCGCAACTAACTGTGACATCGGGATAGTAGTAACAGCTTTGAGAACTGATTTGCAATTTCACATCTAATACGTTAATTCTACAGCCTCTGGAACGCAGATGCGGGTACAAGACAGTGTAACAATTAAGTGCAATATCGTTATGAGGAATTGTATTCTCCATCCTGGCAAAAACTTCGCCGTTGACATATTCGTGACGCATCTCTTGTTGGGCTTCCCATTCGAGATATTCTTCAACGGTCATTTTTTGGGGTGTTTGGGAAATAGCTATCATAATAAAATTGCTTTCAATGTTATTTGGATTGTAGCATAATTGGCAGGTCGATCGCACCCACAAAACCATTAAAAATCCCCTTCATCTACTTGAAAAACAGTCAATCCCAAAGATCGCCACCTATCAACAACTTGCTGGCGATCGTCCAACACAAATTTAATGTTATATTTTCCATCAATATGCTGTCGGTAGAACTCCTCTTTAATAATTGAATCTTTCCGCATATCTCCGGTTTTCCGCATATAAAGCGCGGCATAATTCACCTCATATTGCTCCAACCATTTTACAGTTTGAGGCTGACAGTCATCCGTCCTTCCCGAGACTACAATAATCTTCACGTCGGTTTGCCACTTGCGGACGGTATCTAAAACAGGCTGATTCGGTAAATCGCGATCGCACGTAGTAGCATCGAAAGGATTTCTACCGTTTAGAAGTGCTAAAGTACCGTCCATATCCACAATAATTGCATCGGGTAAATCCGGGTTGTATTCCGGTGCGGGAACGGGAACGCGCACGTACTGATTGTACATTTTCATTATCACATCTTTGCCCACAGAATTGAGCCTTTTCAAATCCCGTTTAATACATTCCTCTACCGGAACTTGCAGAAAAGAATCGTTAACTTCAACGATGGCTTTACCTTTAACTAACTCCTTGATATGCTCGATGTGGGGGCCGAAATTAGTATCGTCAACAATCACGTGCTTGCCACTTTCCAAAGCCATCAAAATAATCGTATCTCTCAACTGCACGATAAACTTTTCATTTGCAGGCGACCAATGAGAAGCGTGAGCCATTTCTCGCAATAAATCTTTATTTGTACGCACCCATCTTGCAGGTTCAGACAACAGCAATTCTCTCGCAAATTGAGACTTTCCAGAAGCAGGCAAACCGACAAGAATCAAAACTCTTTTCATGGTAATTGGTAATTGGTAATGGGGAATTGGGAATTAGGAATTGGGAATTGGGAATTGTAAAACACCAAAGTAGATGCTGTAGGTTGGGTTGAGCGAAGGCGAAACCTAACAGCTTATTTTAGGCGAAACCAACAGCTTATTTTCAATAAAGAATTGGGAAAGAGTTGGGCGGAGTGAAACGGAGGGTTCGCGGGTTCAACCCAACCTACATAACTACATATTTCTACAAACCTAAATTGATGTAATCCAAACCCAATAACTCCTCTATTTTATGAATCGTAACATCGCGCAAAGCTTCTTTCACGCCCGCAACTCTGCGAGCCCGCAAAGAAAACAAAATTCCCGAATAAGGCAAATGTTTGATAGCTAAAGCAAAGTCTTTCTGCACGGCAATATGTTCGTGCTGTCGGTAAACTTCCTCAATTTCTTCAACTAAACGTTGATATTTGTCTTTAACTTTTTGATAAAGTTCAGTCCATTCAGGAAAATAAGCTAAAAATTCTTCTCCTTCATTAGTCAAAACAATTTCTATCATTCGGCGCGTAGAAAACCCTTCCCGAAGGTGAGAAATCGCGACATATTGGGGAGACTTAACCTTAACTCTGTTGAAGTTAGCATCGCAAATAATATACCCTTCTGAATCCATCGGATCTAAATGTTGGGCCGCTTCGATAACTTCTTTCCAGCTAGTTAAAGGATAGGATGCTACCAATTCCCAGCCGTATTTATCAGCCCAAAAACTCGGATCGCTTTCCCGCAGTGTTTGAATATTGCGAACCCCGTGCAAGGCAATTCGATTGTTAGCTTGCTGGACGACTATTCTATTGTAAGGCGTCATCAATTCAAATATGAAACACTCGTCAGTAGCTGACGGCAATTGATATCCCAATTCTTGCCAAACTTTCCAAAACAGTTCGGCAAAATTAAAGCCAAAACCGTTAACTTCGCCCGCTGCATCGGGAGTGCCGCTCGTTTGGACTCTCCATTCTCCTTTGTAAAAATAGAGTACAGTCAAAGAACCATCTAATTTTTCATAAACTTTGGCAGTTTTCCAATCAATTGCAGCGGCGTGGCCTTCCCCGTAATTAAAAAATTTGTCGTAGGGATAAGAAACAATCTGCCAATCTTGAGACTCATCTAAAATAATGCCCCGACACTGCTGCACTATTTTTTCGCCCAGCGGGGATTCTATCTGCGAGTATTTCAGACAAGCTAACTCGGGATATTGGCGGTGGCGGGTAACTTTGATCTGATAAGTCGCGCACAAAGTTTCCAATCCGTGCTGGCGTAAATACTCTTGCAGTTCCACGATCGACTCCTAAATTTGTCGCCTGATATATCTTATATGATAATGCCTGTTTTTGGCAATTAGTCAATAAAATTTAACCCGATTTTTTTCCTGAATGCCTGCTGTCAATTTGGTAGTTAGGAGTACGATCGTACATAAGTAAATTCAGTCCTGAGAAAAATAGGGCTGTTGCAATATCGAGGAACAAGACAGTGACGAACAGATTCTTTCTTTTGGCAACTTCTGCTTGTATATTGACTGCATTAATGCCTGCAACGCAAGTTTTTGGAGCGCGTGAAGTGTCGCCGCAATTGGCGCTGCAAGTGCCGGAACCGCAACAAATTGCTCGCACGGATACTGCGGTGCCTGTCAGAGACATTTTGGCAAAATTAAAAGGTAAAACGCAAGTACCAATTTTGATTCCTAACAGGATTCCTGTCTCCCAAAAACTTTACTATCAAACTCAAGCCAATGCAGACAGCTATACTATTTCTCTGGAGTTTACACCAGATTGCCGGGGTACGGGAGCTTGCACGCTTGGAGAATTTCGAGCGCAAAAAGGCGGCGAGTTTTCTACAAGAATAGAACGAGTAACCAAGACTTTAAAAAACGTGCAACTGGCGGGCGGAGTTAAAGGAGTTTTTCACAACGGTTGCGGGGCTTATTGCACGGCAAATCTGGAATGGAAAAATAAAGGTTTTATGTATACTGTAGCGATTAGAAACGGCCGGGAGGCAGATCTAATTAAAATTGCAAATTCTGCAATTCAAGCTGGAATTAGATAAAATTTTCGGTAAACTATTGCAGAAAATCTGTGGGGATGGTTCGTAAATCTACAGCAGATTGCAGGTTCATCAAGTATAACCGTCGATCGAACCATCCTCGCAATGACACGGCAGTGCCGTGTCCCTACCTGGGATTTATTTTTAGCTCGCGCTTCATGAAAAAAGCTGTATAACTGATATATTACAACAATACTAATAAAGGATTATTCTTGTGGTCGGGCGGGTTTATTTGATTTGTTTGCTGCTTTGAAGGTCCTTGGCGAATCCGCCCCTACATAAATCGTAAAATTTGAGTGAAAATTTTTGGTAAAAACTTTAATAAAATATTTAAATCCTGCGTTGTTTTTGTTGACCTATTTCAAGGGAGATCGGAATGAGAAAAAAATGGCTGTTTGGGGCATTTTTTTTGGGTGCAGTCACTGCTTTTACGATCGCACCTGCAACATCAAACTCAGCCCTAGCAAGGACGCAAGTCTCGATCGCAGAAATTCGCTGGTTGAATTATCCTACCCGAGATAATTGGCAATCGATCGAACTGATTGTACCCGATCGCGACAATACGAAAAAAGTCGATCGACTTAAGTTATCTTTGTACGACTTTCATGTTGCTAAGATGTTTGAGATTTCTCATTTTTTGTGCCAGCGCGATCGCACAGTTGTCGGATACAATTGGTCTTATCAATTAGCAAATGGCAATATTGAAATCGGACGCTACAAAATTAGCTGCACCCTCGCCCGCCAAACAGCCGCAACTTACGGATTGGGGAAACCAGAAACAACGACCATCCGTCGCAATTTCCAACTCCCAAATAACCGCCAATCTGTGGCTGTGGAAAAATATTTAATTCCTACTTTCAATATCGTTAAAAACAGATTTTCAGAGTGGCGGAAGTTTGCCAAACAATTACGGCCGATCGAAAATTCAGGCACGCAAAAAGCTAACAGTTCTTTTCCGGCAAATAACATATTTAAGCAAATTAAAGGCAAAACGCGAGTGCCTGTATTTCTGCCCAGCAGGCTGTTTTTACCTGCCACTCAGCAACTCGAATTTGACGTGCAAGCAGGCTCCCACGGTTACATCGTGAGAATGTATTTAGGTAAAGGATGCCGCACGAGAACTTGCTATTTCGGGACGATCGAAGCTATCAGAAGCGAACCCTTTTCACCGCCTTCTAATTTGCCGCGCGATACTTACAGGAGTATAGAATTAGCAGGGGGAATGAAAGCGATGTATTTTAATAAATGCGGTGCTTACTGCAATGCGTTTGTTGAGTGGCAAAGGTTGGGCGTACTGTATCGAGTAAGCAGGAAAAATGGCACGCAGCAAGAAGTCGTACAAATAGCAAATTCCGCAATTCGATCGGGACAACGATAAATTCAGTTGACAGTTGATAGTTGGTAATTGGTAATTGGTAATTGGTAATTCTCCAAATCTCCCAATCTAAAATCTAAAATATTCCCCTCTCCCCCTTTTCCTTTTTCCTTCTGTGAGGATTTGAGTAAATTGCTGTACAATTAAACTGTATCTAAAAACTCTAAGTTTTATTCTGGACAAACAGAATGGTCGCGATCGAACCAAACGATGTAGTAAACAGATTGAACGCGAAACCCAAATATCCGTTTTTTCTCATCAATTCGCATCTCTGATAATCTTTCATCTTCAGGAATATTGTCAGGCAAAGTCGGATGGGTGTCAATTAACTTATAACCCGTTCCTACTGATTCATCTCGTTTTTTTGAGCCATGACCTTTGATTTGAGCCCAAGTATATTTTTCAATTTTCTTCAGTCCTGCAATTAGGTCATTGATTTCTGATGCTGTCCAATCGGACAGCAGCCAACGATTTTTATCTGCATAGGTAAATCGGAAGCTAGGATGCTCGTTATCTGTACTGCTTGGTTGGCTTAACAGGGTTGCTGCTTCTGGAATTTTTCTTTGTTGTTTTTGAGGTGGTTTTGGTATTTGATTCTTTTTTCCCACTTATGCCTCTACCAAAGATGAATAGCAGTCTTTCATATCATCGTGAGAGATGATGTTAGTTGATGTTTCCGCAGGTTCTAATCCCTTGCGAGCGTTTAACCAAGGCATCTCTGAGTGCGTTAGTTCTGCCAAATGTTTAGCACTTAATTCTCCATAAGCATTCCAAACTTCTTCGAGAACTTCGAGTTCATCTTCCTCAAATTCTCCATCAAAGTTATCGGGAACGGGAATATCGCTATATTTGTAAGCTTTGTATTCATTCCAAACATCGCGGACAACAGGGCCGGAAACCCAAGCTTCAACATCTTGAAAAAATAGCGGCTGGCTTCTAAAAACTAAACTCCAAGCTTGAGCGTAATACACGAGCTTTTGCAATTTGAGCAGAGAAATAGTATCGCCTGATTCTCGATCGACCCGACATAAAAAGTAACGAGCTACATCCAGAGCACTTTTCATAATTTGAGAATTTGAGTAATTTGACAAATTTACTTGTAATTATAAGATATTTGCTGGTTTAAAAAGATTTTGGATTGTGGATTTAAGATGTGAGATTTTTTTTGAGTTAGAACTTATATATGGGGACGGTGAAACCGGGTTTGTGGAGAAAATACTTCGTGGCGGCCAACAGCAAAGATAAAAAACCTGGTTTCTAGGCGTGGGAGTGCGTCAGTCCCCCGTGTTAGCCAATCCCGCATCGCCCGCAGCATTTCGCCAACAATCTCGATGGCGGCTCAGTTTGCTAGACCAAATGCTTGACTGGAAACACAAGAAAGCATTGCTGCTACTTGCGATCGAAATCTGATATTTCTATTTTATCGCCCGAATTGCGCCAACCAGCAATTAAAGTCCCCACCTGCGGTAGGCTAGATGGGGTAAATATATCTGCTCCTAAATAAGCATCGTTCCTATGTCTCCGATCGCATCTGCCCCCTCCAGAACCGTCCGCATCGGTTCTCGCAAAAGCCAACTCGCCCTCGTTCAAACTCATTGGGTGCAAGCACAGCTTCAGAAACACTTTCCCGAACGTACTTTTGAAGTCCACACGATGGCCACGCAAGGCGATAAAATTCTTGATGTCGCCCTAGCCAAAATCGGCGATAAAGGACTTTTTACAAAAGAATTAGAAACGGGAATGCTGAACAATGAAACGGACTTTGCCGTTCATTCCCTCAAGGATTTGCCTACCAATTTGCCCGAAGGTTTAATTTTAGGATGCGTCACCGAACGGGAAAATCCTGCTGACGCCCTCGTAGTTCACGAAAAACACAAAGACAAGCAACTCGATACCCTGCCAGAAGGTGCTGTTATCGGCACTTCTTCCCTGCGCCGGCTCGCCCAATTGCGCCACCATTTCCCTCATTTTGAATTTAAAGATATTCGCGGCAATCTTAACACTAGACTCGCCAAATTGGATGAGGGCGGTTACGATGCAATTATTTTAGCAGTGGCGGGATTGGAAAGATTGGGAATGAGCGATCGCATCCATCAAATTATCGCTCCCGAAATCTCTTTGCACGCTGTCGGACAGGGTGCTTTGGGGATTGAATGCCGCGCCGGAGATCCAGAAATTCTACAAGTAATTAAAGCTTTAGAACATTCGGAAACCGCCCAACGGTGTTATGCCGAACGCGCATTTTTGCGGGAATTGGAAGGCGGCTGTCAAGTGCCGATCGGCGTTAATACTAACATAGAAAACGGTCAATTAACTTTAACCGGCATGGTAGCCAGTCTCGACGGCAAGCGGTTAGTCAAAGACACTGTAACAGGTGCTGCCGAAACAGCCGAAATGTTGGGAATTGACCTCGCTCACCGCTTGCGCAAACAAGGAGCGCAGGAAATTTTAGAGGAGATTTTTGTCGAAGTTCAGCGCGGTTCTTAGAGCGTGAAAATCTCTAGCCTTCACTCAGCTTACCAGCAGTAAAAATGACTTGCCAGCCGCTGCTAACCAGCAGGTAAAGTCGCAGACAATTGTAGGTTTCAGGTGGAAAAGTCTAGATGGTGCGGAACTTACTAATGACCTCTATATATGGCGCGCAAGTAGGAGCAACCCCCCGCGGTTGCCCTCTCCCTCCAGCTACAATTAAGCATCCCGCAAAAGCAACCAGCAATTTATCTAAATTGGGGAAAAGCAAAATATGAGCGATCTGGAAAGTACACTAAAGTTAGAAGTGGAAAAAGTTCAGCAACTTTACCGCAAAATGGAGGCCGATCGCGAAGCTTTGCAGCAGCAAGTGAAGGAACTCAAAACTCATTCGGGCAACTTTGCTGGTGCAGTCGATCGAGTCTTGCCCTCCGTAGTTTCAGTGTATGTCATGGATTGGGATTTAGAAGAAGAAATTTCCTCCGGCAGCGGCTTCTTTGTCTCCCCCGATCTCATTGTAACCAACTATCACGTAATCGAAGATATTGCCGAGGAAGATTATTTTTACGAAGAAGATGAAGTAGAACTTGTTTTAGTGGAAACTTACGGCGGACAAATGCGGCTGGCCGAAGTAGTTTTTACCGGCAATGCGGAAGAAGATTTAGCTTTGCTATTAGTTACGGATTTTATCATCAACCCGGAAACCGGAGAACAAGTAGAATCTCCTCAAGAATATGCACCCCTAGAACTGTCTTTTGATGTCAAAGTGGGAGATCCAGTAATTGCGGTAGGAAATCCTCTAGGGGAGTTTGCTGCAACTGTAACCCAGGGCATTATTAGTGCAATTCGCGAACCCGACGAGTATGAAGAAGGAGAGGACGAAGACAGCGATATTGCGGAAGTGAAAATATTGCAAACTGATGCGGCGATCAATCCGGGAAATTCGGGCGGCCCGTTAATTAATGCAGCCGGTCAAGTTGTCGGAGTGAATACGTGGGGTTGGGAAGAAGCCGACAGCATCAATTTGGCAATTTCTGCTGAAGCTTTGGATGACTTTTTAGCCGGATTTGAGGAAACTTTTGAAGGCCAACCCGAAGAAGAATAGTCTGTTATATTTGACATCTTGCAGCATTCTCAATAACCAAGCGAGAAACCGGGTTTCTGATGAAAAATATCTGTTTTTATGCAGAGTTTTTTCCAGAAACCCGGTTTTTGACATTGCTGCAAGATCTGAGTTATATCTGAGATCTTTCACCTTTCTCAATAGGCAGCAGCTTCACTTTTTGGATGTAACATTTTGTAGTTTTGTTACAAGTTTGTAACTCCCACAAGAGAGAGAGTACGATCGACACAACATAACTGATACAGGATTCATCCACGCAGTAATTTGAACAGCTATTTGCAGGTAAGGTGCGCAGTGCGCACCCTACAAATTATTTGCCGGTAAGGTGCGCAGTGCGCACCCTACAAATTACAAGTCAACTGTTTAAAAACCTCCATTACAATCGCCATCCAAGTCGCATCTCAACTACCAGCAAAACAGCCTACAACCAACTATTAACATCATGAATACCAGCGAACTAAAACGCGATAACAAAGGTGAAACTTTGGGAATTTCTAGCGGCATTATTCGCCTGAAGCCGCAGCAATACATTCATGTCATCGATAACAACACGGGCATTACCAGGCTAGAAGTCGGCCCGCAAACAATCACTTTGCGCGACCACGAACGGCTGATTTTAAGACCGGAACCGATGCTAATCGTGCCGCCGCGCTACTATTGCATTGTTGCTAATCCCGTCCTCCGTGATGCAGAAAATCAACCGATTGCTGACCCTCACGGACAAATTAAATTGCGCTACGGCGATGCAGAAGTTCGCTTTGCTCAAGAACCTTTTGCCCTGTATCCGGGAGAAGAATTAGAGCAGGATGTGACTCGCTTGCAGGTTGTCGAAACCAATCAAGCATTGCGCCTCCGAGCACTGCGAGATTTTGCAGATACTCCTCCCATGCGGGGCAGCCACGGGGGGATTGCCCCTACAGCAACGGCAGGAGAAAGTGAATCTGAAGGTCAAACAATTAATCGTTTGGCTGGGGATGAATGGCTGTTTGAAGGGCCGGGAACTTATTTGCCGCGCGTGGAAGTTGAAGTTGTAGAAACGGTGAAATCTGTAGTAATTAAACCGAATCAAGCTTTGCGCTTAATCGCCCGACAATCTTGTACTGACAGGCAAGGAAACCGCCGCCGCGCTGGTGAAGAATGGTTGGTGAGGGATGAAGGTGCTTATTTGCCGGGAGTTGATGAAGCTGTTGTCAACATTATTAATGCTTGTGTTTTAACGGAACGGAAAGCCCTGCATTTGAAGGCTAAACGCACTTTTACTGATGTTTTCGGGCGGCAGAGAAAAGCGGGCGATGAATGGTTGGTGACGTTTGAAGATGCAGAAATTCACATTCCCGACGTGTACGAAGAAGTAGTAGGAGAAGTAGAAATTGCTACTTTGGGCGATCGTCAATGGTGTATTGTTCTCGATCCAATTGATGCGGATGGTAAGCCTCAATTGGGACTGAAAGAAGTCCGCCAGGGTCGAGCTTCTTTTTTCCTGCATCCGGGAGAATCTTTGGAAGGCGGGATTCAAACAGTTTACGTTCTCAGCGAACAAGAAGCACTGTTATTGAGAGCGAAAGAAGCTTTTAATGAGGGAGAAAGCGACAATCTAGTTTCCCACCAACCGGGGGATTTATGGATGATTTCCGGACCGCGCGATTACATTCCCCGCGTCGAAGTAGAAGTTGTGGAAAAGCGAAAAGCGATTCCTCTGGATAAGAATGAAGGCATTTACGTGCGCGATATCCAAACAGGAGAACTCCGATTAGTGGGCGGGCCGCAAGCATATATGCTGAGTCCTTACGAGGAACTTTGGGAAAAAGAATTGCCGCCAGTTGTTGAAGAATTGCTAGCACAAAAAAGCGATCCGATTTCCGATCGCGGAATGCAGCAATTGCGCGGTGTTGCCCACTCGGAAATGCAGGTTTTGCGGGATAAAACCAGGGCAGTTGTGTTCCACGTTCCCCAAAATTCCGCAGTGCAAATTCACGATTACAAAAATCGCACTGCCCGCACTGTATTCGGGCCGGATTTGGTGATGTTGGGGCCGGATGAAGCGTTTACAGTTCTCAGTTTGTCTGGCGGCAAACCGAAAAAGCCGAATGCGATTAAATCTTTAGCTTTGTTGCTGGGTCCAGATTTTATGACTGATGTTTTTACTGTAGAAACATCGGATCACGCTCGCTTGCAAATTCAGCTATCTTATAACTGGTATTTCGATCTCGTGCGGCACGACGAACAAGCGGCGGCAAAACTGTTTCAAGTTCCCGATTTTGTAGGAGATGCTTGCAAGGCAATTGCCTCTCGGGTTCGCGGTGCAGTTGCGGGAGAAAAGTTTGATGAATTCCACCGCAATTCGGCACGAATTATCCGCCATGCTGTATTTGGCGTCAGCGAAGACGGTCGGATCGGAGATGAATTTCGGTTTAAAACTAACAGTTTGGTCATTACTAATATTGACATTCAATCAGTCGAACCGATCGATGAAGCAACGTTAAAAAGTTTGCAAAAATCGGTACAAATTGCAATTCAAATTACCACTGACGCTCAAGAAGCTGCTGCGAAGCACGATGCAGCCCGCATCGAACAAGAGGCAAAAGCTAGATTGGAAAGACAGGCAATTGTAGATAAGGGTGCGGCGGAATCCGAACGCAAAAATCTGTTAGAATTGCAGGCAGAAAATATTGCGATCGAATCTACCGGGCACGCGACAGCCGAAGCGAGGGCGAAAGCAGAAGCAGCGCGAATTCAAGGCGAATTAGCAGTGAATTTGGCACAGCAGGAAGCGGAAGCAGCCAGAATTCGCGCCGAGGGAGAATTGGCGCAAATGAGGGCCAGACAGGAAGCAGAATTAGCCCACCAACAAGCCCTAAGCACTCTAGAAATTGAGAAAGCCCAGCGAATGGCGGAAATTACCAGTGCGGAATTCCGGGAAAAGTAGAGGCTATCGGGCCTGAAACTTTGAAAGCAATGGCACAAGGCAGATCGTTGGCTTCGACAACATCGCCGCCATCAAGCCGCTGCTCACTGACGGTCGCGTGCTCGCCACTGCCGACCAGCAAGGCGACAAGCTCGCTGTTTTCGGCATCGAAGCCGCGCTCAAAGTGCTGAAAGACAAGACCACACCGGCCGATCAACAAACGCCGGTGGATGTAGTAGTGAAGTGAGATTTAGGATACGTTTCAGAGAAAATAGCTTTTGAGTAATTTAAACTGGCAGTTTAGATTTCTCAAAACATGAAACCAGTAAATCGAGACATTGAAAAGCATCTGATGCTCGCAGCCAAGAGCTTTCCAGCAACGGTTGTCACCGGCCCACGAAGATCAGGGAAGACTTACTTATTGAAGCGTCTGCTCCCTGCGGCGGAGTATTATCTGTTTGAAGACCCAGACATCATCTCGCGTTTCAGGCAGGACCCACAGGGCTTTCTGGATGGAGTGAAACCGCCGGTGATTCTGGATGAGATTCAAAACTTGCCGGAAGTGTTTAACTACGTCCGCAGTCGCATTGATGCGCACCCGCGCAAGATGGGGCAGTGGTTCCTCACGGGCTCACAGGAAGCCGGGTTGATGCGGAATGTGACGGAGTCCATGGCTGGTCGAGCCGCGGTGCTGCAACTCCGCCCGCTCTCAACGCGGGAAAGCCCCAAAGTGAATCTGTTCCGGGGGGCTATCCCGAGGTTGTGGCGCGGCCAGGTGCGCGCGGCAATGGTTCAATGCATACGTGCAGACCTATCTCGAGCGGGACGTGCGGCAGGTGACGGCCGTGCGAGACCTCGCGACGTTTCGGCGGTTCCTGGCCTTGACCGCGGCGCAGACGGGGCAATTGCTCAACAAGACGACGATCGCCGCGGGAACCATGTGTTCAGGCAGAGTCTGCCGCAGGTGCGACCGGCGGGATAGAGTTGAAAAAACCGGCGGAACCAGTGGTCGCAGTTGGGCCGGTGGTGCACGGGCCGCAGCGGATCGAGCACGGCCACTGCGCCGAACTTAGCCGCCTCCGAAGCACCGTAGGCTCGCTGCTCCACCGCACCGCCGTAGGCGGCAAATGTGTTGAGTTTCGTGGCATGTTGGTATTCTACTGGAACAATCCACCATCACCTGTTTCAGGCAGTCCGACAAGTGAATGGTTCAACTTTGTGGGCAAACCTACATTTGTTGTTCTGGTTATCATTATTTCCCTTTGTCACCGCATGGATGGGTAAAAATCACTTTGCTGCGTTGCCTGTGGCGCTTTATGGTGTGGTTCTATTATTGGCTGCGATCGCCTACTTCACTCTGACCCGCACACTTATTTTTTACCACGGTCAAGATTCCACACTTGCAAACGCTCTTGGTCGGAATTTTAAAGGCAAGTTATCGGTATTGATTTATGCAGTTACAATTCCACTTGCTTTTGCAATCCCTGGGCTTGCATGTGCATTATACGTTCTGGTTGCAGTTCTGTGGCTCATTCCCGATCGTCGTATTGAAAAGGCGTTGAACTCATAAAGTTCCATGTTCGATGCAACAAAAACCAGCTAACAAGCCCTCTGCACCAGAACG
>JAAUPF010000365.1 GCA_012034575.1 Richelia sp. CSU_2_1
CAAAACCAAACTCGATCGTCTGAAAACCTGCTACTACTGAATGTTTGCCAGTGGGATTGGGCATCTCAACGATCGCTCCCTCATGTAGTTCGTAGTGTCCGGTTTCTGGTTTCCATTCCAAAAACTCGTCAAAAGTTATTAATTTGAGTATCGCTTGAGCCATCGCAATATCTCCTGTTCGATCGAGGCAGGCGATCGCCCTTGCATCTCAAACTATACCAGATCGAGCGATCGCCCTGAATAAATCCCACTCTAACACAAACAGTTGACAGTTGACAGTTGACAGTTGACAGTTGACAGTTGATAGCAAGATTTATCAACCGCTTCATGCCCAAACTATTAAAATGTCAGGCGGCGGAACTTGCCGTCATCTGTAAATCGCTGTTCGCCAACGCCAACAACTTCTACCGTAACTTCGCGTTCAGAAATCGCAAATTCTCCCTCGCGCGCTGCAATTTCAACGATGATTTTTTCCCCTTCCAAATACACCTGATAATTAGTCGTAGCCCAGACACCTTGTTCGTGTTCAAAACTGTGTCCGTCGTCCTCATAAAGCGTCCATTCACCAATTCCGGGCCAAATTCGCATTTTCAACGAATCGATCGGCTCTTCATCCACAAATTGCCTCACGGGCGCGATCGCGATTATCCCCCCGCCCCGCACGTAAAGCGGCATTCTCTCCATCGGTGCGATCGCCAAAATGTGAGTCGGGCCGCGATAGCATTCGCCCGTCCACCAATCAAACCAAGTCCCCTCGGGAAAATATACAGCGCGATGCTCGACTCCCGGCCGGTAAATCGGTGCTGCCATCAGCGACGGGCCGAGCAATACTTGATCGTAAAGGTGGTAAGTGGCGCGATCGCGCGGAAAATGATACAGTAACGGCCGCAAAATCGGCGCACCCGTCGTTGCAGCTTCCCAAAACAAGGTGTAAATGTAGGGCAATAACTGATAGCGCAAGTTGATGTATTCGCGACAAATTTTCTCCGTGCGATCGCCAAAAACCCAGGGTTCGTGTTGGGCTGTCGTCATGGCAGAATGACCGCGCATCAAGGGATACAGCATCCCTACTTGCATCCACCGCGCGAACAATTCAGCGGTAGCATTCCCCGCGAAACCGCCGATGTCGCAGCCGACAAACGCGACGCCGGAAAGCCCCATGTTGCAAAGCATCGGCACCGACATTTCCAAGTGTTCCCACAGCGATTGATTGTCGCCCATCCACACGGAAGAGTAGCGCTGCACGCCCGCAAATCCCGATCGCGTCAGCACAAAAGATCGATCGCGCGATCGCAGTTTCTGCAACCCCTCAGCGCAAGCTTTCGCCATCATCAACCCGTACAAATTGTGCGTTTCCGCATGGGTAGAAAGCGCTTCTGGCGGGCCTTGCGGCGCATCCAGGGGAAACCAAATGTGTTCGCCGCCATCACCAAAGGGCTTTTCTGCGATCGCGGGTTCGTTCATGTCGTTCCAAATCCCCGCAACGCCAATATCTGTAAGGGTTTTGTGCAATTCGCCCCACCACTCGCGCACTTCCGGTTTCATGAAGTCGGGAAACACGGCTTTATCCGGCCAAACGTAGCCGTGGAAAAGCTTTCCCTCTGCGGTGCGCACAAAACAGTCGTTTTCGACACCGCGATCGAATATTTCGTAACCTGCTTCCGGTTCGTACTTGACACCGGGATCGATAATGGTGACAACTTTGAAACCCGCTGCTTGCAAATCTGCGATTAGTTTTGCGGGATCGGGGAAACGCTGCGGACTCCAGGTGAAAACGCGGTAGCCCCGCATATAGTCGATGTCGAGGTGGATGACATCGCAGGGAATGGTGCGATCGCGAAATTCCCGCGCCAACTCCCGCACAACGTCCTCTGATTCGTAACTCCAGCGGCATTGGTGGTATCCCAGCGCCCATTTTGGCGGAAGCGGCATCCGGCCGGTTAGCTGCGTGTAGGTGGCTAAAATTTGGGCGGGTTCGGGGCCGTAAATGATGTAGTAGTCGAGCTCCGTGTCTCTGGTTTCCATCCGCAAAATGCCCGGTGTTTCCGCGCCGATGTCGAATTGACTCCAAAATGTGGTGTTGAAAAAGATGCCGTAAGTGCGATCGGGAGTGAGGGCGATGTAAAATGCGATCGCCTGGTACATTTCATCTGTTAGCGAATTGTAGTCGAGGGCGTCGGTTGTCCAGTTTGTCTTGACTTCGGAGAGTTTGTCTAGCAAGCCGGTGCGTTCGCCGAAACCGTAGAAATGTTCTTCTGGTTCGATTTGTTTCCAGGCTGCAGTTGCGCCGCGCGCCATCCCATCGCCGATTCGCGATCGCAAGCAAAGGGTTTTCCCGATTTATCGAAGCATTGAATTGCAGGTCGATCGCGCTTGACAGAAACTAATATTTGTGCTGTTTCTATTTCGATTTTTTCCTCTGTTTCTCGCACTTCAAAAGGTACGATTTCCCATTCTTCGTCGGGGAGAGTTACTGAGTGCGATCGGTCTTTGAATTCACCTGTCGGGGACAATCGATTTTGCTGTGATGAGTTAAAGGTTGTCATCTGGCAAAAGGTGGAAATCATAGAAAGACAAACACTTTACTATATACTTATACTTGAAAAGGTTAGGAACTGTAGTTTTTCGCAAAAGTGCGATCGATGGCTAAAGTTAGCGATGACAAATCACCTTTCTGACACCGTTAATATCTCTAGTGTTTTCAAGATAAAGCCTTGCTAGCCCGCCCTATTTTTGGGTATAATCTGAAATATGCCAACAATTTTACGGATTGGTCCTTATCGACTATACTTTTACAGTCATGAACCAAACGAGCCACCGCACGTACACATCGATCGCGATCGATCGACAGCTAAGTTTTGGCTCGAACCAGTCAGTTTAGCCAGTAATATTGGATTCAGTGCTAAAGAACTTCGTAAGTTGCAAGAAATAGTACAAGAAAATCAAGAAAAACTTTTGGAGGCTTGGTATGGGTATTTTGGCAATTCGGGCGGACGAGAGAGTTAAAAACGTCTGCTTTACCGAAGAAACAATTAGCGTCGATCTCGTGGATGGGCGGACAATTACTGTACCTCTGGT
>JAAUPF010000366.1 GCA_012034575.1 Richelia sp. CSU_2_1
TGCTGTGGGACAATGCGCTGCGCCGGGGGGAGATTGCAGCAGCCAATATAGGTGACTTCGATCCGCACGCCCGAACTCTGAACATTTACGGCAAAGGCAGGGGAACTCAAGCGCAGCTAATTGACTTGCACAGCGCGACGGCAGATGCGATTTCTGATTGGCTGAGCGTGCGGGGAGCTGCAATGCCCCTCGATCCTTTATTTATTGCTTTGACAAAGCGCGAATGCGGGTTGAGGTTGAGCGGGTACGCTATTTACAAGCTTGTTTTCTCAACTTGCTCTGCTGCGGGAATTCCTAAAAGAATCAGCCCGCACAGAATACGCCACGCTGCAATTACGACGCTGTTAGATGCAAGCAACGGTAATACGCGAATGGCGCAGAAGTTGAGTCGCCATACGAGCTCGAACGTCCTTAATTGCTACGATGACAACCGGCAGAGTTTGCAGCGGGAAGCGTCGGGACTGCTGGCTGATTTAGTGCGTTAAGTTCACATTTGTATGTTCGGATTGTTAAATAGAGAACTGTTTTTATCGAATTCGCCGAAAAACCCCCGCCTCGCGTAATGGAAAAACTCAGTTCCATTCAATTGAATCCAAATTTTTTCATTCTCGATCTCAAAATGCAGGGCAGGACTGTAAACTCGCCAGCGATTGTGCCAACCTACATAGGGTTTGCTGCATGAGTCAGGGAGTGGAGATAGGGAGTAGGGAGTAGGGAGTAGGGAGTAGGGAGTAGTTTTTGCCCAGTTTCGCTCCACGGGCGAGACTGTCATCGACTAGACTCGTGCATGAGTTTTCTTCACGCTAGCGCGCTGATTTCTGGCACTTTTTCCATCTTCGCTCTCTCTCAAAAGCTTGCCCGATTAAGGTTTCACCTCGCTCCAGCAAACCCTGCATAAATAAGTTGATAGCGAGCGGATATCGAACGCCAACAACGCAGATCTAGCAAGCCTTGCAGGAGTCGTGCAATAGGCGTCAAACTCAAAAAATACGTCGGAGCATTCGGGAGATAGATTTGACAAGTCGCAGCCTAATTTTAACTATTAAACAACAGAATTCACCTGTTGTACGCATGATTGAAACGCGCTATATTTAATATGGTGCAAACAATTCAAAACCCAACCATTACTCCGCGCGATTCGACCGACAAATAATAGCCATGCTGAAACAATTGTGTATCGAACAGTTTAAAAGCTTCAAAGAGGCAGAATTAACCCTAGGTCCTTTAACCATTCTAGTAGGAACCAATGCCTCTGGCAAGAGCAATATTCGGGACGCTTTTCGCTTCCTTCACGGCATCTCTCGCGGTTATAATCTTGCAGAAATTATGGGCGAAAAGTATGTGGAAGGTGGCGTTATTCAGTGGCGCGGAATTCGAGGCGGTGTGCGAGAAATTACATTTCGAGGTGAAAATACTTTTTCTTTGACAGCTTCATTTGTTATTAAAAAAGGAACTTCTGAAGAATCAGCAACTTACTGTATTAAAGTTGATTCAGGAATAGATAATCATCCTCCAAGTTTAATTAGCGAGAGATTAAGTATTGGCGATCGCCTGAATTTTTTGGAAGCAAAATCTCTGCCAACGACCGGACGAGAACAGGTAATCGTTAAAATATTAAACCATCAAATTACTAATCGTCCTATTCCTTTTTCTCGCTATCAATCTATTATTTACCAACTAGCAGAACTAGCTACAGATATTGCAGTTGAAGGAGAATCAAACGCATACATTGCAGCTACCTCAATTAAAGGAATTGCCAGAGCTACATTAAATGCTTTTAGTTCGATGCGGTTTCTGGATCTCAGTCCGGAAGCAATGCGAATGCCATCAATACCAGGACAAACTATTTTAGGCGATCGCGGCGAAAATCTCTCATCCGTACTTCTCGATATTTGCCAAATTCCCGAAAAAAAAGAAGCCCTACTTCAGTGGATGCAGGAACTCACTCCAATGGATGCCAAAGATTTTGAGTTCCCTACCGACTTCACTGGAAAAGTTTTATTGACATTAGTTGAAGGTAGCGGGCAAAAAATATCTGCTTACAGTGCATCCGATGGAACCCTGCGTTTTTTAGCGATCGTTGCTGCCATGCTGGGCTCTGACCCCGCACAATTTTATTTTATTGAAGAACTAGAAAACGGCATTCATCCCGCGCGACTGCACCTGCTACTGCAACTAATTGAACGCAAAGTTTCCGAAGGAAACATTCAAATGGTAGCAACTACCCACTCTTCCACATTACTCAAACTCTTAAGTGCCCAAACCCTAGAATCTGCTTCATTAACCTATCGGCTTGAAGATAAACCCGATGCCAAAATTATCCGTATTTTAGACATTCCCGATGCCGCTCGCATCATTAAAGAACAAAATTTAGGGCGGCTTCACGAATCAGCCTGGTTAGAAAATGTGATGGAATTTTTGAAAGATGACGGGGAAGCAGAATGAAAATACTCGTAATTCCAGAAGATTTTCGTAAAGACCAATATACGATCAAACCAATTATCACTGCAATGATGGCAAAGCTGGGAAAGCCGCGCACGAAAGTGATGGTTTGTCAAGATCCGCTATTGGGAGGTGTCAGCGAAGCTTTAAAATGGGAAAATATTGAAAATACCATCAATCAATACCCAATGGTTGACCTATTTCTGCTTTGTGTAGACCGAGATGGTAAAGAAGGTCGAAAAACGTCACTAGAAAAATTAGAAGCACGAGCTGCCAAAATTCTGTCGGAGCGACGCTTACTTTTAGCAGAAAACGCTTGGCAAGAGATAGAAGTTTGGGTATTAGCAGGTCAGGATTTACCCAAGGATTGGAACTGGCAAGATGTTCGGAGTGAAATCAATCCCAAAGAAACATACTTTCTTCCCTTATCCCAACAACGAAATCTGCTTAACGCTCCCGGCGAAGGACGCAAGAAGTTAGCAGAAGAAGCAGCGAGAAGATACGAAAGAATTCGCCAACTTTGTCCCGAAGATCTAGTCAACCTCGAAAACCGAATTAACGCTTATATTGCAGGATAGAACGCGATCGAACAATCTTGTCAATCCTGGCATCTAGTCGTGCAACTGCGGG
>JAAUPF010000143.1 GCA_012034575.1 Richelia sp. CSU_2_1
ATCGCCCGTGACGCGAGTCATCGCCCGTGACGCGAGTCATCGCCCGTGGCGCGAGTCGATTTCACATGAAGGGCGATCGTTAAAAAGATGTCAAATGGGTTCTATACGCCGGACAATGTGATTCGTTCCCTCGATATTTTTGTGACACTGGCAAACGTCAATCTGATCGGCGCTCACTTTTTTGGAGCTGTTACTTCTCAGGGATTGCTCAATTGGGTAGAGGAGTAGTTGGCAGTATTTGCTCTCCTGCATCGGCAGTTAAAAATCATCAGTTCGCCAATCAAATACTTGCCTGCGATCGCAGGCAAGTATTTTAATTTTATTTAACCAAAACACATCAAATATTTAATCTAAAATTTGAATAAACTCAGTCAATAGGAGGAGACAATAGCCGCCAAATATTGATTAACATTTAAGCAAAACGCAAGCAGTGGTGAAACAATATGGCTCTTGTAAAACTTGAAGATTTTTACCCCAACTATCGGGATGATTCCTCCGATGTAGGCGACCTCAAAAACTACAGCGTTTATGCTGTGGGAGATGACAAAGTAGGTTCGGTTAGTGACATTTTAATCGACGAGCAAACGGGTAAATTGCGTTACTTTGTTGTAGACACTGGTTTTTGGGTTTTTGGCAAAAAAGTTTTGCTACCTGTCGGTATGGCGACGATCGATCGCAATGACAACCGCATCTATGCCAAAACCCTGCTCAAAGAACAAGTGGAAAACCTGCCCGACTTCAACGATTTGGAAACAGTTGATTACGACTATGAAGAGCAAGTGCGCGGCGTTTACCGTCCGGCGGCTGCTACTTCTGCTAAAACTAAGACTGCTGCTAAAAGTAAACCTGCTACTTACGATCGCAGCAGTTACAGCTACGAACAAGAACCGTCTTTGTACGATATTAGCGATCGCGACAATCAAAGCTTAAAACTGTACGAAGAACGCTTAGTTGCCAACAAACAACGTCAAAAAACAGGCGAAGTTGCAATTGGTAAGCGCGTGGAAACAGAAACTGCCCGCGTCACAGTACCGGTGGAAAAAGAGCGAGTGGTAATCGAACGCACGGCCCCCACAAATGCAACAGCAGTCGATCCGCGCAATGCCAATTTCCGCGAAGGTGAAGTTGCTCGCGTGGATGTTTACGAAGAAACACCCGACATCCACAAAGAAGCTTTTGTGCGGGAAGAAGTCAAAGTCAAAAAGGTTGTAGAAAGCGATACAGTTACCGCTGAAGAACAACTTCGCCGGGAAGAGTTAGACATCGATACTCAAGGTCGTCCGATCGTGAATCAGTAATTAACACAGTTTGTAGTCAGGACTTCAGTCCTTCTTGTCAAGGAATTTTGCGTGTTTTCTTGCCTCTGAGATCCCCCCCAGCCCCCCTTAAAAAGGGGGGAGTAAGAGAGTCAAACTCCCCCTTTTTAAGGGGGTTTAGGAGGAGATAAATCTAAATGTAAGTCCTGCAACAGGGCGAATAAGTAAGTAGCAGTAGCGGGAATTTTCTTCGCCGTGTTTGCAGTTATCTATCTTTTACAACTGCTGGGATTTATTGGTGCAAGTGGGGGTTCGGGTTAAATAGGTTATGAACGAAAATAAAAAAGAGTTTCACTTGGAACTGTCAGAAATGCGAAAGCCAGCCGATTTAGCTGCTAGATACTTGCAAGACCAAAATCAAATAGTGGAGCAGGTAAATCAACCTGAAATCCCCCGGTATAATGCAGAAATAATTTGGTTTCATGTTGGCTGTTTAGGAATTTATGTAATTATTCTGTCTGTATTTTTAAAATTACATAAAAACATCTCTAATTCCTTAAAATATATTTGGGTACTGCCCGCCAAGATACCTTGCACAAGCTGCCGATTTTTCAATAACAACTATTATCTTAAATGTGCGGTTTTTCCTTCTAGAGTTTTGACTAAAGATGCGATAAATTGCGCTGAATACTGCCCCTTTAAGGAGGGATTTAAGCAATAAATGGCTAGATAAAAAACTTGCTAAGTAACTTGTTACTTTATGAGTTTATTGATTTTGCCATTGACCCTAACCAAACATCTCCGATTCAGTTCACCTTTTTCTGGGCAGTTTCCCAAACCTGGGAAAATCGCAATTATCAAGTTGACATTATTGGGTAAGGCCTTATGAATTCAGCAACAAAACCTCTCTCTAATTACATCGCGATCGTGTTTGATTTCGACGATACCCTTGTCCCCGATACCGTCGATAGTCTGTTAGAAAAACTTGGTATTGATGCGCTTAAATTTCGGCAAGAACGCATTCAACCGCTGGTCGATCGCGGGTGGGACAAAATTCTTGCCCGATTTTACGCCATTATTGACGAATCAAAGCGGCACGGTAACAAAATTACCCAGGAATATCTCGCTAAATTCGGTCAAGAATTAGCGCCGTTTGATGGCGTGTCGGAAATGTTCGATCGCCTGCGTAAAAGTGCTGCAAAAATCAACCCCAAAGTGGAACTTGAATTTTATCTAATTAGCTGCGGCATGGTAGACATTGCCCGTTATAACTGCATTGCCCCTAACTTTAAGGAGATGTGGGGCTGCGAGTTTCACTACAACCAAGATGGGGGAATTGAGTTTCTGAAAAAAATTGTGACTCACACTGAAAAAACTCGCTATTTATTCCAAATTGCTAAAGGAATTGAGGGTCAACAGCAGGATGGAAAAACATTTGTTTATCGGGATGTACCGGCCGAAGAATTACACGTGCCGCTGACACAAGTTATTTATGTGGGTGATGGTGCGTCGGATATTCCTTGCTTTTCGCTGTTGAATGAAGAACGGGGTACGGCTATAGGAGTTTATAAAGATCGGACGCCCGAAGAGTGGAATCGGGAAATAGAAATTAGCAAAAGTCAGCGCCTGGTAAATTTGGCTCCCGCCGAATATGGGGAAGATTCGGAGTTGATGCGATCGCTCACTTTAGCCGTCGAAAGTTTGTGCAAACAAATCTCGCTGTTACAGTTAAGTGTGGGTGAATAGAGAGGCTTTCTAAATGCGAACGGGGTTTGATTGACTGGCTGGGGGGAGTATCATTAAGCACGATCTTTATAGGGATTACGACCATTGTCGGACTAGGATTTTTGCAAGTCCCGCTGCCTGTGGTCAATGGATTTTTAGCAGGATTATTCGCCTTAATTCCTTACATAGGTGTAATTTTGATGGCAGTTCCACCGATGTTGCTTGCTTTATTAGATTCTCCGGGTAAAGCGGGAGCAGTCTTGTTACTGTATCTCTTAATCCAACACTTGGAAGTAGCTTTTATTGGCAATATAATTAAGAAAGAACCGGGTTCTATACTGCCAGCTTACACTTTAGCTTTTTTAACTTTATTCGGATACTTTTTAGGTTTTTTAGGCTTGTTTTTGGCGCTGCCAATTACGATCGTAGCTCAAATTTGGATTCAAGAAGCTTTAATCGAGGATGTGCTAGACGGCTGGCATTCAGCTTCTTAATTTACCAGCGATCGAGTTCTCTAACAAACCGTTTTACACCGTTGATATTTGAGGAAAGTTACTGACATGAAAAAAGATCTCTGGTATAAAAACGCAATTATCTACTCCCTCGATGTTGAAACTTTCATGGACTCGAACGGCGATGGTGTAGGCGATTTTCAGGGACTTAGCAACCGCCTGGACTATTTATCTGGACTCGGAATTACTTGTTTGTGGTTGTTGCCTTTTTATCCTTCTCCCAATCGCGACAACGGTTACGATGTGACGGATTACTACAACATCGATCCGCGATTGGGAACTCTGGGAGATTTTGTCGAATTCATGCACCAAGCAGGGGAACGAGGAATTCGCGTGGTAATTGATTTAGTAGTAAATCATACTTCAAATCAACATCCTTGGTTTCTTGCAGCTAAAAGCGATAAAAATTCCAAGTATCGCAATTATTATGTATGGTCAGAAAATCTCCCCAAAACCGAGCCAGAACAATTGATGTTTCCCGATGTTGAGGACAGTATTTGGGAGTACGACGCACAAGCAAACGCTTACTATTTGCATCATTTCTATAAAGAACAGCCAGATTTGAATATCGCTAATCCAGCAGTAAGAGAAGAAATCTGCAAAATTATGGGTTTCTGGTTAGAATTGGGCGTGTCTGGTTTTCGCATTGATGCAGCACCTTTTTTAATTAAAGGCCTAGGCATCGAAGGTGCAGACCCCGAAAAAATGCAAGCTTTCTTGACAGAAATGGAAGAGTTTGTGTCATCGCGCCAAAGCAATGCAGTATTGCTTGCAGAAGCAAATGTCGATCCGGAACAAATCCCTATTTACTTTAGCAAAGGCGACAGAATGCAGGTTTTGTTCAACTTTTTGCTGAATCAGTATATGTTTTTAGCCTTGGCGCGTCAAGAATCCACCCCACTGCACGAAGGACTAAAAATATTACCGGATATTCCCTCTATTTGTCAGTGGCTTAATTTTGTCCGCCACCACGATGAATTGACGCTCGATCGAATTAATTCATCGAAACGTGAAGAAATTTTTGCAGCTTTTGCTCCCGATAAAACCATGCAAATTTTCGGACACGGGATTCGCCGCCGGTTACCGCCAATGGTAGGAGGAAATCGCCGCCGGATCGAACTAATTTACAGCTTGCTTTTCACTTTGCCCGGTACGCCGATGTTGCGCTACGGCGAAGAAATTGGCATGGGCGACGATCTTTCTCTGGAAGGTCGAAACAGCGTCCGCACGGTGATGCAATGGTCAGATACGCCGAATGGAGGCTTCTCCACGGCTGAAAGTGATGCCCTTGCTAGACCTGCGATCGCCGATGGAGAATACAGTTACAAAAAAGTTAATGTCGCCGCCGCACAACGCGATCCTAATTCATTAATTAACTGGATCGATCGTGCAATCCGCATCCGCAAGCAATGTCCTGAGTTTGGTAGGGGAAAGTGGCACATTTTGGAAACCGATTGTCCCTCGGTTTTTGCCCACTGTTGTGATTGGGAAGGAAGGACGGTTATTGCTGTTCACAATCTAGCCGACAAACCTTGTACCGCTACGCTCAAATCTAACGAATACACTCATTTGTTCGATTTATTTGGCGATCGCATTTATGAATCTCTTGCTGAATCTCTTGCTGCAGGTTCGCTTGCTATTTCCTTAGAAGCTTGCGGTTATCGATGGTTTCGAGCCGATCGAATCCTGGGTTAATCCTTTAGAGAGACCTTGGGAGGGCGATCGGGCTGACTGATTTACCTACCTGGAGGGATGCAAAAAATTGCTGAACTTCAGAAATTAATAATAGCAGAACTATCTATACCAAATCCGCCCAAACAAACCCTTTATTGCTTTTCATCTTACCAAAAATAGGTTTACCCAAAATCGGCGATCGCTCGCAATAAATTGATGGTGAGGCGGCTGAAATACTCAAATAAGTCAAAATTTTAGAAGCAGATGAACCAGCGCAACTCACCTACCGATAGCCTTAAACAACCAGTCCGACGCGCAACTTCTCAACCCTGGTTCGATCGACTGGCAAGACTGGGATATGCTGCCAAAGGCTTAGTTTACTTTCTAGTCGGTTTTCTAGCCGCCCAAGCAGCTTTTGGAACTGGCGGTAGAACCACAGATAGCAGAGGTGCCTTAACAACAATTGTCACCCAACCCTTCGGAAAATTCCTGCTGTTTGTTGTCACGATCGGCATTATTGGGTACGTATTATTGCGAATTTCTCAAACGATTCTCGACCCGGAACACGCAGGCGAAAAAATGGATGCCAAGGGAATTTCTCGGCGGCTGGGTTATGCTTTTAGCGCGCTAGCTTATTCAGGTTTGGCGCTGACTGCTATCAAATTAATTATCGGTGCTGGCGGTAGCAGTGGCAATGCAACTGAAGATTGGACGGCCCGATTTTTAGCCCAACCTTTCGGACAGTGGCTGGTAGGTTTGGCAGGAGTAATTGTTATTGGTATCGGTTTTTCTTATCTCTACGAAGCTTATAAAGCCAAGTTCCGCCGCCATTTAAAACTCAGTCAAATGAGTCAAGCAGAGCAAACTTGGGCGGTGCGTTTGGGTCGATTTGGGATTGCTGCCCGAGGCATTGTGTTCGCGATTATCGGTATTTTCCTAATTCAAGCTGCCAAACAATCCGATGCCAGTCAAGCTAAAGGATTTGGTGAAGCATTAGCAATTTTGGCGCAACAACCTTTCGGTCCTTGGCTGTTGGGAATTGTAGCTTTAGGTTTGATTGCTTATGGTATTTACTCGCTAGTTGAAGCTCGTTACCGACAGATCGTGCGTTGAAAAACTGGTGAATATTTTAAGTGAACTATCTTAGATTGGGTTCGATCGATTCCCAGCAATAAAAAGGTTCGGAGTGCGGACTTCAGTCCGCTATCTTCACTTCTTGCACCAATGTTAATTGGGGAATTTATTGCACCAAGGTTAATTGGGAATTTTTCGTGAGGTGAGGGCGGGTTTATTTAACTTGTTTGCAAATACCGACAACTATTGGCGAACCCGCCCCTTGTATCTTAAAAGAGTTAGTAATCGATCGAACTGACAATTGGGCGATCGAACTGTCAACTGTCAACTGTCAATTATTAGGAATGTACTTGACAGCCTCGGGATTTTGTAGCGGTTCTATCTGACCTCGATCGACCAAAGCTTGATGAATTAATGCCGTAGCACTTCCCCGACTTAGCAACTCGTTCGGATTGAGAACTCTGGGATCGGGATAGTTGACCGCTATATTTGCCTGTGTCGCTGCTGCCACCGGATTGACAGCATCTTTAGGAATGCGATCGGCATCTTTATAGTAGGTTTTTAGAAACTCTAATGCCGAAATTTTAGCAGGCTCCTTAGCAGTTTCTGTCGTTGTTTGCGGCACAGTTTTAGCAGGTGCAGGGGCAGGCGCAGTTGCAGGTTTCTGCTGCGCGATCGCGGGCAATAAAGGCTGCATCAAAACTGTTCCGGCGAGGGGAAATGCCAAACGGTTTCTCGCAATTGTGCGACGTTGATTTCCTGGATTTTGATTTGCTGGAGTCGGACTTGCTGGAGTCGCAGCAGCTCGATCTGTGGTGGCAACGGGGCGATCGTAATCTTTATCTAAACCCCTCATTAACACCACTAATGCTTGTACCTTAGTCAAGGGCTGTTTCGGACGAAACTCATTGCCGGGAAAATTATTCATAAATCCCATTTCATAAGCTTCTTGAATCGGAGTTTCTGCCCAATAGTTTTGAGGCACATCCTTAAAGTAACTGCCACTCGGTATGTTTCTAATGCTCGATCGATCGAAAGCTTGGCGGATCATTGCCGAAAATTCATCTCGATCCACGGCTTGTGTCGGTCTAAACGTCCCGTCTGGATATCCGCTAATAATCCCTTTTTCAGCTAAGGATTGAATGAACGGACGCGCCCAATAATCAGGTGGAACATCAGGAAATGTCGATCGAGCTTGTTGGGCTACTACTGGCTGAGAATCTCCTAAAAAACCAGCGGCACCGACACTAAATGTTAAAGCTAAAATTGCTGCCCCCATTAAGGGCATATGCCAGCGATTAGACATGAGAAAATGTCCTCCTTTTTTTGCTGTTTTGGCGATACTATTTGATGGAGTTAAAGCGGACAGGAATTATACAAAACCCCTAGCAGCGCGCACTTTATCGCGATATGTGGTGCGCAGTGCAGACCTTACAGCCTCCTTGCATCGGCATTTCCTTCTGTCTTGACATCTAACTCTTCGCGGCGTAATGTTTCTGTTGCCTCAACCGTATCTTGTTCGACTTCTTTTCTGATTTGCACTTCCTCGCGCACGAAGGCTTGCTTTTTGATATCGGCAGTTTCTTCGTAGGTTTCCAAACGAGCTATTTCTTGTTGCTGGAATGCGGCATCTGAAGCGACTGGAACACCTGCATTCTCGGGAGTAACGCGCTCAATAATAACTCGCTCTTTTTCTACAGGAACCTGTACTCTGGCTTGTTCGGTTTCCACTCGTTTTCCAATTGCTACCTCACCAGATTTGCGGCGGATTTTATTGGCAACTAATCGTTCTTCGTACAGTTTGAGTTGTTGATTTTCCCCTTCGTCTATCTGATACAATTCCGGCTCTCGATCGTAAGTATAGCTATCGCGATCGTAATCAGCTTTTACAACTGGAGGAGAGACAGGTTGCGGTTCAGAAACTGGAGCAGATTTACTGGCAACTGGTAATTTTTCTGCAGGTTGATAAGTTCGATCGGGTGCGTCTAAAGGTAATGATGCTTCTACAGGTACAGATGCTTCTACTGTCGGAGTTCGATAAATACCCCGCACTCGTTCTTCATAGTCGCGATCGAGTGCCATCGCGTGTTCGTACCTGGGTAGGTTTTCCACTCGATCTTTACTCCGCAAACCCGTCGCGAAAACGCGCCGCGCCTTAAAATCAACGCGACAAAGAGCGATCGGAAGTAAAACTTTTTTGCCAAAAATCCAGGAACCAGTTTCTACTACAAAATAGCGGAAACGTCCGGTCTCATCTACTAGCGCGGTATCGATCGAGCCAATTTTATCATCGCTGTTTCCAGCATACACATCCATTCCTTTGATATCCTCGCCATCAAAAGCTTCTTGGTGGTAGTTGGGATTAAAATCTTCAATTTTGTAAAGTAACATTGTCGTTTCCTCTACTGTACAGAGCGAACTATGCACCTACTCTAGATAAATATCAGCTCTAATACTTCCTTCTTATGAAGTATTCATCAAATTTAAAACTAGCGATCGCGCGAAAATTTTTGAGACTTTTCTATCTGCAGGTAGATATATTAATAATAATTATTGACGTAAATAAAATTACAAGCGATTCGCAGGGGTTAATCTTTTATGACATATTATCAAGAGCGATCGGGCAGTCAAGTCGCTGAGCCTACAATCGTCAATCCGGTAGTGGATTACCACGATCGAGTGAGGTGGGGGCCGATTTTAGCAGGAATTGCGATCGCTATAGGCACTCAACTGCTTTTAAGTGCTTTGGGAATTGCGATCGGATTAGGCGCGGGCGCAACAGGTGCGGATGCAGGTTCAGTTAGTTTGGGAGTGGGAATTTGGTCGATTATTAGTTTGTTAATTTCTTTATTGTTGGGCGGTTGGGTGATGGCTCAAAGCTGCGGTCCTATGACCAAGAAAACAGCGATTTTAAATGCAGTAATTCTCTGGGGAGCTACCTTAGCACTCAGTGCTTGGTTATTAGGAAGCGGCATATCCGGCGCTGTTGGTACTGTCGCTGCTAATGCTGGAGAAATTGCCAACGGAGTGCAACAACAAGGCGGCGTTAATATACCTCAAGTACCGAATGCAGACCCAAATCAAGTTCGCGACATAGCTAGCAATACAGCTAACGCTGTTTGGTCATTTCTCCTCGGTAATTTGCTGAGTTTGGCAGCGGCAGCGACTGGTGCTTCTATGGGCGCTCGCAAACCTCGCATTTATGCTTGATTATGGAGTTAGATCGCGCTAATTTTTACTAAGTAAGTCCACCTTATTAAACGCAAAATACCCTTCGCCCACAAGCTTACTGATTTGATTGGAGGTTGGAGGTTTGAGGTTTGAGGTTTGAGGTCTTAGGTTTGATGTTTTAGGTTTGAGGTTTGAGGGAAGGGGCCCATTTCCTACTACCTACCACCTAACACCTAACACCTAACACCTAACACCTAACACCTTCTTCCTTCTACTTATTATCGACAACGACTGATGCGCGAGTAAAATTCATGAATGCAGAAATATCCGCAGTCTGGAACAAGATTCAAAGCATGATTGACGGCTTCCTCGTCCTGCTGCCAAATATTGTACTGGCATTAATTGTCTTTGCTATCTTTTTCTTTGTTGGCAGGGCAATAAAAAGAGTTGTCAGGCGGCTTACCCGCAACCACCGCCAAGCGAGAAATTTAGGATTGGTGTTGGGAAGGTTAGCGCAAGGCATTACTGTTTTGATTGGTTTGTTTGTTGCTTTGTCGATCGTAATTCCTACATTTAGAGCCGGGGATTTGGTGCAACTGCTGGGAATTAGCGGGGTAGCAATCGGTTTTGCCTTTCGCGATATCTTGCAAAACTTTTTAGCTGGCATCCTAATTTTGTTGACTGAACCGTTCCAAATCGACGACCAAATCGTGTTTAAAAACTTTGAGGGAACGGTAGAAAATATTGAGACTCGCGCCACTACAATCAGAACTTACGACGGCCGCCGAATTGTAATTCCTAATGCCGAATTGTTCACCAATTCTGTTACTGTAAACACCGCCTTTGAAAACCGCCGCATGGAATACGATGTTGGTATTGGCTACGGCGACGATCTCGATCGAGCCAAGCAGTTAATGTTAGAAGCACTGCTGAGTGTGGATGAGGTTTTGAAAAACCCTGCCCCTGACGTATTGGTGGTGGAACTTGCCGAAAGTAGCGTCAATATTCGCGTTCGCTGGTGGATTACTCCGCCGCGCCGAATTGACTCTCTCAGAGCGCGCGATCGGGTAATTTCTGCTATTAAACAAAAGCTATATGTGGAAAACGGCATCGATTTTCCTTATCCTACCAGACAAATTTTGTTTCACGACCAAACCGAAGAAACCGATGGCGATCGCACTCGCCAACGGGAAGGTTGGCCCGCCGGTAAGGGCGAAGTTCCCCAACCCCGCAGCATCAGTAATTCCTTGCGAAAATTAATCGAACTGCAAAGACAGCAAGATGGCAACGGGCAAGCGTAATTTGTATTACAATTCATGAAAAATGTCAAGTTAAGTAAGCTTTGGGATTCGCTGCACTCTAGTTATTGGTTTATCCCGACATTAATGGCGCTGGGATCGATGATTTTAGCCATCTCCATGCTAACGCTCGATCGCGCGGGCAATACACCAAATTGGTGGTGGATTTATACCGGGGGAACCGATGGCGCGCGATCGGTTCTTTCATCGGTTGCGAGTTCGATGGTTAGCGTTGTTGCTACAGCTTTTTCGATTACTATTGTGGCGCTTCAGTTGGCTTCTTCAAATTTCGGGCCGAGACTTTTGCGCAATTTTATGCAAGATACGGGCAATCAAATCGTTCTCGGCACTTTCATTGCCACATTTATTTACTGCTTGCTCGTACTGCGGACAATTCATTCAGAAGGAGAAGAATACAAGGAGTTTGTTCCGCAACTCTCGGTTACAGTCGGTACTGTGCTGGCAATTGCCAGTATCGGCGTGCTGATTTACTTTATCCATCACGCATCAACGATCATTCAAGCGTCCCACGTAATTACTCAGGTTAGTGGTGAATTAGACAAAGCAATAGATAGACTATTTCCCGAAAAAATGGGCGACGATCGAGCAAACAAACCGCGACAAATTGGAGAAATCCCAGCAAACTTTGATGCGGAAGCCAGTCCAATTAAAGCTACTTTTGAGGGTTATTTGCAAGCAATTGATGACGGCGAATTAATGAAAATTGCCCGCCATGAAAATCTGCTGGTATTTGTGAAAACTCATCCGGGAAAGTTTGTCATCGCAGGTAGCAATTTAGCGATGGTTTTGCCCGGTGAACGGGTAAATCATCACCTTACCAAACAGATTAATGATGCTTTTATTATCGGCAAAGAACGAACTGAATATCAAGATGTAGAATTTCCGATCGCCCAGTTAGTTGAAATTGCCTTGCGTGCGATTTCTCCCGCTGTCAACGATCCGTTTACTGCCATTCGGTGTATCGACAGACTTAGTGCCGGATTGTCTCGCCTCGCGCAAAGAGATTTTCCCTTGCCCTATCGCTACGACGGATCTCGGAATTTGCGCATTATAGCTGAAGGAGTGACGTTTGAAGAGTTGGTTAATAGTGCCTTTAATCAAATTCGCCAGTACGGTAAATCCGATGTAGCGGTAACAATTCGGTTGTTAGAAGCTCTAGCAAGGATTGTTCCTTACACGCGCAATTTCCAACAACGAGAAACTTTACGCCGTCACGCCCAGATGATTTTAAATAGCAGTTGCGAACACATTTCTCAGGAGGACGATCGCCAAGATGTGCGCGATCGGTATCAGCGAGTTATTACAGCTTTAGAAATAAATTAATTTAATATTAGTACAATAATTGCAACAGCGGTACTATGAACCCTAATACTTTAGCTTTATCCGCCCTCATTGCCATTGGTTTAGCGCTGACACACTTATTTTCTGGCAAATTGCGGTTTACTTCTATCCCCCGCAGTCGCTGGCTTTCGGCGGCGGGCGGGGTTTCCGTTGCTTACGTTTTCGTGCATATTTTACCGGAATTAGAGCGGCACCAAACTGTATTAGAACAATTAGAATCGGGTGTTATTGCATATCTAGAACACCACGTTTATTTAATAGCTTTATTCGGGTTGATTGTATTTTACGGACTCGAACGAATTGCCAAATTATCCCGCCAGCGCGACAAAAGCGACGTTACCAGTTCTGAAGTTTTTTGGCTGCACGTTGCTTCTTTTTCGATTTACAATGTCTCGATCGGCTATTTGCTATTGCATCGCGAAGAACCGGGGATTACTAATTTGCTGCTGTATTCTTGTGCGATGGCGCTGCACTTTGCAGTTAACGATTCTAGTTTGCGAGAACATCACAAGCATATTTACGATCGCATCGGACGCTGGATATTAGCAGCAGCGATTATTGTAGGGTGGGTGTTAGGTAGCGCTACTGAAATCGATCGATCTGCGATCGCCGTTTTATTTGCTTTTTTAGCGGGAGGAATTGTGCTCAACGTCCTCAAAGAAGAATTGCCAGAAGAACGAGAAAGCGATTTTTGGGCATTTACCCTCGGTGCGGCAATTTACACCGCTATTTTGTTAGCTTTATAGGGGAATCCATTGGTGTCAACTTAAGTCAGTGCGATCGCTCTTTTAGTTAAGTGCGATCGCCATATTTCACCTTTCCGTTCAGCCACCGTCAATCCTCGAATTCACATTAAATAAATCCAAGTTCAAATAAAAAACTTCGGAACCGTCGGCGATCGCACTAATTTTTCTACGGCAGCAGGTAGCCGATCCTGGCGGTACAGTTCGGGAATTTCCTCGAAGTTTTCCTCAGAAACTTCTAAGATTTTCGGCATATCAGGAATGGGAATACCCAGTCGATCGCTCTTGTTTAAAGTACAAACAATCAAATAATTGCAATCAGCAATGCTGCGCGTGCTGGGAAAAATATTAGACAAATTAATCAAAGCAATCAGTTCGCCCTGATGCCTCACTAAACTTTCACCTCCCTCTAAAAAACCGTAGGGATTAAAGTCTTTCACAACGCGCTGCACCCGTTCGATCGCCACAGCATAGCGAATGCTTCCCAGTTCAAAAGCAACGAGTTTGCGCGCTGGAGTTCTCGCAGTGCCTTGTTTCTTATTCCGAAACCGACGATTGTAATTTGTATGAGTCATGGCGATTTTGGATTTTAGATTTTTAGATTGAGGATTGAAGATTTGACGAATGGGATTTTAGATTTGTGATTGAAGGTTGGAATTTTTTGTTGAGATTTAGCTCGATTGATTGTTTGTCTCGCTAATTTCCCCTCCTCTCCCTCTCCCTCTCTCCCCATCTCCCCCTCTCCCCCTCTTAATTAAATGATTTACTTCTTAATTAATTTAGGAATAATTTCTAAAAGTTGAGCTTCGCTGTAAGGTTTCGTAAAATATTGAACCGCCCCCAATTCCATCGCCATTTGCCGGTGTTTTTCGCCGCTGCGCGAGGTCAGCATCGCTACAGGAATGGTAGCAAACCGCTGCGTAGATTTGAGCGATCGCAGCAAATCGAATCCATCCATCCGCGGCATTTCAATATCCACAATTGCCAAACTGCAATCGAGACCGTTTTGCAGCTTTTCCAAAGCATCCATCCCGTCTTTTGCCTGCACTACTCGATAGCGGGCGCGAGTCAAAGTTAGCGACAGCAATTGGCGGATCGTGTAAGAATCATCCACCACCAAAATCTGCGGGGCTTGACTCGAAGTCGGTGGCATTTGAGGCCCGCGGCCCGATGCAGGGGCGATCGAACTATTTCCCAAAGGTTGACCCACCAAATCGTCCACATCCAAAATCGTCGCCACCTGGCCGTCTCCCAAAATCGTACTCCCCAACACGCCGCGAGGCTTGGACAGCGGGGCTGGCAAGGGTTTAACCACAATTTCCTGCTGCCCGATCAGCCGTTCCACCGCTACCGCCAGCATCCCTTCACTAGAAGCCAAAACTAACACCGGAATGTGGTCTTGAGTCAAGGGATCGGGAGATGGACCGTCCGGCCCTATCGTACTGTATTCGAGCAAATCTTGCAGCCGCACCAAACGAATGAATTCTTCCCGCCACCACAGCATCGGTTGATTCCCCGCAGTGTGAATTCGATCGGCCTTAACGTGCAGGATTTCTTCCACTGCATCCAGCGGCACCGCTATTTTATTGCGATCGGTTTTCACCATCAAGGCTTCAGTAATCGACAGCAACAGGGGAAGTTTGAGGATAAAACTCGTACCTTTTCCCAGCCGGGAGTCCACTTTCACAGTTCCCCTGACTGTCCGCAAATTTGCCCGCACCACATCGAGGCCCACACCCCGCCCCGAAAGATCGTTCACTGCTTCAACTGTGCTGAAACCAGGCCAAAATAGAAAATCGTAAAGTTCGGCGATCGAAAAATCTTGGGCTTGTTCCTCCGTCGCCAATCCTTTTGTCACAACTTTACGGCGAATTACTTCCGGGTCGATGCCTTTGCCGTCATCAGCAACAGTAATTATCGTTTGGCCGCCTTGGTGGCGGGCTTCGATTTCAATTTGACCGCTGGCAGGTTTTCCCTGGGCTAGTCGGACTTCCGGCATTTCGATGCCGTGATCGAAAGCGTTCCGCACTAAATGTACCAAGGGATCGCGTAAAGCATCGAGCAAACTTTCATCAATTTTGGTATCCCGTCCCAGCAACAGCAAATTGACATCTTTATCGTATGTGAGACACATATCTCTGAGCGCGCGGGGCAAATGATCGACGGCCCTGCTGAAACTGACGACGCGCAACTGCATGACGCGGCCGCGCAACTGTTCGGTAATGCGGCGCAGTTGGTCGGTACTGCGCTCGAATTTCATTGCCAAAGCGTCTAATTTGGTGGCGGATTGAGAAATTGCTTCGGCGGTTTCGATGACTTCGGAGGCGGTAGTGTGGAACTCTGTATACCGATCCATCTCTAACAGATCGAAGTGAGGATGGGCGATCTCGGATTTGCCGTTAGCAACTGTTGGGAATTCTGATGGTGGAACTTTGCCGTTTCCCGAGTTTTCGTTGCCCCCCTTCCAGTCTCCGAAACTGAGTCGATCGTACTCTTCCCGCAACTGGCCGCCGAATTGGTTCAAATCTACAATACTGCGGCGGATGCGCCGCACTTCGCTGCGCAATTCCGATTCTTGCAATTCTAAATTGGTGCGGTTGATGACTAATTCTCCGACTAAATTCACCAATTCGGTCAAGCGTTCCAAATCTACCCGGATTGTCGGCCTCTGCGGGTTGGGGACTGCGGGAAGAGTTTTGAGTTTTGAGTTGGTAGGGGCGGTGTCCCCGTGCCCGCCCCCTTTGAGTTGTCCGACAGCAGTTTCTGATTCTTCCGATTCCTCTGGTTGTGGGGGAAAAGTTTTGAGTTTTGAGTTTTGAGTTTTGAGTTGTCCGACAGCAGTTTCTGATTCCTCGGATTTCTCGGCTGCTGAGAATTCTTCAGATTTTGTAGCGTTGGTTTGGGGAAGTTCGATCGGCTGTCCCTGCAATAGTTGCTGGCGGGCGGTTTGCAAGTTTTGGGCGATGGTCCAACCTTCGGATTGCAAGCGTTCTAAAGTTAAATCGCCAGAGTCAATCAGATCTCTGAGGGGTTCGGCAACTTTCCCAAAATCCGGCAGTTGCAGCATTCCCGCCAAGCCGGATAGCTGGTAGTAAACCTGGTTGAGGGCGGTAATGCTAGCTGCCAAACCGGCCTCGGTAGCTTGAGATAGTTCGGTTTCCAGGCGGTTGAACACTGGCGGCAATTCATGTTCAAAAATCAATTTTAGGGTTGCCGGGGCCGCCGACACGCTCATTGTCGGAACTTGCGGGGGATTCGGGCTGCCGTATGTTGCCTCTAACTCGGCTTGAATTTGGGCGATCGCCTCTAAGTTTTCCGTTTGATCCCGCGTGCTAACATCTGAGTGCACGATCGATTCGCTCGCAATCTTTTTCAGGATATCCACCCCCTGCAACAAAACCGTTACAGCAGCGGTTTCCAGGGTCGAGAGGTCAGTGCGATCGCGCAAAATGGCAAAACAGTCCTCTAGAGTGTGAGCTGCCACAGACACGCTGTTAAACCCCAACATGGAACCCGCGCCTTTAATCGAGTGCGCCGCCCGAAACATTTCTTTAACCGCAGCTTCTCGTTCTACTACTCCGCAGGCTTCCATCGCCAACAGGTTTGTTTCCATCGACTGCAAAAACTCTTGAGTTTCAGCGGTAAAAGCATCTATTAATTCGTTTAAATCGTTACTGTTCATATTGTTGTGATTAAATTTAATGCAGGCGATTGCGCCTGGGGAATCTCATAGAATGCTGCCTTTAAGTAATGGATATCAACCAACAAAAGGAACAATTCTGAGACATTGCGGCTACTGGGTATCGCTGCGAGAACAACCAGAAACTCAAAACTCAACTGCGGTAACAGTTGAGTTGCCCCGCAGCAATCAGTTTACCGTAGAATCTATTACATCTATTATAAATCGCATCAGTCAAGGAGGTTTGCCATGAAAGTAACAATCCGAGATAGCAATATTCTGAAGACTATAGATTTTAATGAAGTAGCGCAACACTTGCAAAAAAAAGGTTGGCACGAAACAGGAAAAATCTACAACGACTTGGGTTCGATTTGGAGATTTAAAGATTGCTATTCAGGGGAAGAATTTGAGATTTTGTTGCCTCTCAAATACGATCTGGGAGATTATGCAGCTCGGATTAGCGATGCTATCAAAACCCTAGAAGAAGTTGAAAAGCGATCGCAGCTCGATATCTTGAGCGACTTGCTAACAGTGGCAAGCAATATTACAATTCAAGGCATGGTAATTCAAGTTCCCGATCGACCGATCGTCAATAATGTTACTGTTCTAGGAGTTGTTGTCACCAAACTGCGCAAAATTCAAATGGAGTTAACCGAGTTTGACTGCAATACAGCTATTAAAGCTTATCGCGATCGACTGCCAATTCTCTGCTCTGGCGACTTAATAAAAATCGACGACACATTTGTGCTGCAAAACCCCCGAGGCTTAATTTTAGGCTGTGGAAATTGAAATCAGTTGATGATAGCGCAGTTTTTTCCGAAACTATATTTCGCGTAAAATATCTATGGGGACGCCGAACTAATGAGATCGTCCCCATTATTCCTTCTTCCCTCATCCCCTATTCCTTATTCCTTCATCCCTCATCCTTCATCCCTCATCCTTCATCCTTCATCCTTCATCCCTCATCCCTCATCCCTTCCTCAGTCGGCGTGGCTGGATTCGAACCAGCGGTCTCCTGCTCCCGAAGCAGGCGGATTAGCCAAGCTTTCCTACACACCGTCAAAAGCGCCCAGCGGGAGTCGAACCCGCACACCTTGCGGCAGCGGGGTTTGAGCCCGCCCTGTATGCCGGTTCCAGCACCGCCGCGGATCTGTTGGGTGTCTGGCGCCACGCTACCAACGGGCACAACACCCGTGTGGTTCATGAACGGGGGCTACGCGCAGCGGCACCGAGGCCCTCTCCACCGTGGCCGCGACCTGGAGCATTGCCGGCCAGGGCGATTTGGTAGGCGCCATCTTCACCGGTGAATAAAAGCGGCGGTTCGAACCAGTCAGCGCGCCGACATAAACCGTGTCTCAATGGTGATAAGCTGGGGGTCAGTCCAACCGTTAAGAACCATTTTCAAGCGAATATCTTCCACCGGTGTGCGGGGCGTTTCCCAGCGGCGAATGTGGTCCCGGGCGGCGGCGATTTGTGCGGCGGTATACGTGGGTTGGTTTTCCATGTTAGCGCGTTGGCTCGTGCGATCCTTCCGTGAAGGCCTCGGGTTCCAATCTGCGGCACACGTCCCATGCCTCTT
>JAAUPF010000144.1 GCA_012034575.1 Richelia sp. CSU_2_1
TTGAGGTACTCCTTCTTGAGCTTGTCGTTCTGGCTTCTTGAGCTCACTTACGGGGAAAGCTTTCTTTCTTTTTCGGGAAAAATCGGTCCTCCATCAGGACCAGGTCGCGTTGGCGGCCGAATTCCTGGGAACTCCTTGCTGGAAAAGACCTCCTTCTCGATCTTGATGCACCAGGTGCACCAGTCGGAGCCGGTAAGGTTGATCAGGATCGGCTTGTTCTCGGCGCGGGCCACCTCGCGGGCCTCTTTGCGGACCTTCTCGATCATCTCGGTATGGCGGGCCGCTCGAGGATGCAGACGGTGATCGCGTCGGGCGCTGCTGTGGCTGTCGTCTCCTCGGTGCGGCCGGCTTCGGAGATCTTCCGCTACGCGCACGATTCGGCTGGCGCACCTTCGTGCCGGATGCCCTCACCTGGCAGGCCGCCTCGGCGATCGCCCGCACCAGCGCCTGCACCAGCGCCTGCACCAGCACCGGGCCCTGTCAGCCTGTGCCGTCAAGTAGAACCTCGGGTAGCGCCCAAAGGTTTAGTCGTCCGCGCTGATGCTTCCAAGACTTCTGCTGTCAGGGGCGGCATACCAGCTAACGGTCAAGTAACGCTAGTCCCGAATTACCAGTTGGTGAAAGACAAGAATGGAGAAGACCGCAATTGGGTGGAGATTTCTGGCCCTGTAGCTGGGTTTATAGCGGCTGGCAATTTAATTATGTGCAAGTAGATTGAGAAGTAAGATCGATCGAAAAGATCGATATTATTCTAGTTGCATAATTCGATCGGTTTGTAGTGAGGACTTCAGTCCTCTCAAAAAAACTCAAGTTCTCACTGCGATCGAATTTTTCGACTCTCTTGTTAGTTACACCTACCAGCAGCCCAATTTTGATGTCCGCGATTGGGCTGACACTTTGATTGCCTCCCAACCCAAACAATTTCCCATTTATTTTGCTTGATTCCGAGTTCGATGCGGTAGCGCATTGCTGCCACAGAATCGTCAGCCAAACCGACGACAGTATGAACTATTACGGCTGTATTTCGCGTCGGATATTCAACAGAAATTGCATCGCTTTTTCTGCCTTCAGAATCAGAATCGCCACCAAATAGCTTGACAGCAATATCTTTAGGATTGAAAGTGGTAATTTGGTTATCGGTAGCGAACTGTTTGGCGTTAAGTGCTTCGTAGCCCGATCGACTTGCGGGCTGTGAAAGTGCTGCAATGGGAAGTTGGAGGCAGGTGAAAACAGCGAACAAAAACAGCGATTCCTTGACAATTGATTTGTGCATTAGGCTTGAGATTGTTCGAGAAATTTTTGTCTTCGAGATGCGTAAACTGCCAAATCTGCCTCGGTGAATTGAATTTGTTGCCATGAGGGACGGGAGATTAGTCGATCGCACCAAGCTTTAATTTTAGGATAACCATCTATGGAGACATCAATCCAAGATAGCAAAGGCACGATCGTACCGGCAACGCACTCGGCATATGTTACAGTGGTGCTACCGAAAAAATGGCGATCGTCCAACAAACTTTCAAAGAAAGCCAGCACGGAATTGACTTTTTCCTGAGCTTTTTTAATTGCCTCCGGTTCGGGAATTCCCCAGCCCATTTTCTCACTGCTGAGGGGGTAAAGTGCGGGCATCAGCTCGTTAATCGCGACCAATTCCACCATTTTCACAACTGCTAAATCTTTGGGATCTTTTGGCAGCATTGCCGGTTCGGGATACTTAGTTTCTAAATAGTCTAGAATTGCCAAAGATTCGATGACAGTGAAGTCGCCGTCAACTAAAACAGGGATGCGGTGAAAAGGATTCATGGCGACAAATTCTGGCTCTAAATGGTCGCCGTCCAAGTTGATTTGGACTAATTCAAAGGGCAAGTTTTTTTCGATGAGGGCGACCCAGACGCGGCGGGAGTTGGCGGAAATGGGGGCGTGGTAAAGTTTAATCATGGTAAAATCTCTGATTCTAGAGAGTGCATGAGAATCGATATTTTTTCTGGTAGGTCGATCGATCTGACTTTGTTCTATTTTACACACTAAATCTAGAAATGTATTGATTTTATCGATCGGGCACCAGTTTTTGCAAAGTTATATCACAATTCGCTAACAGCTCGGTATGAAATTTCTCTTATGTGCTGACACGCTTCTTCCGCACTCATACTCTTGGTATTTTGCCAATCTGTAAAAGCTTCTTCTATGGCTTCCGATAGTGTCTGTTGATAAGCTTCATCTTCGCGCTCGACTTCCCTAAGAATTGCATTAACAAGTTTGTTCAAAGCATTTTTATAAGACAAAAAACAATCTATTTTACCTTGAACTGTCAGCCAGGCTAAAACAATCGCCAAATAAAGAATACCTAAATATTCAAGCAATCTCTGCTTGATTCCTTGAGAGGGGTCAATGAAATTATAAGCAAAAAATTTTAGCAATTCTTGCGTTTTATCGGGAATTTTTTCCCAGCGACTTTCAATTATTACAGTTAGATTGTTTGCTTTTTGAGCCAGTTCCCAAAACTTTGAAGCGCTGAAAGTACGCGGCTGAAATATCGGCCGAATTTCACTATGGTTAATTGTGGTGGCTGACATTGGCATTACCTCAGCTCATTTTACGATTGCTCAGTAATTCTAAGGATACCATCAAAACAAACTTTTGAAGCTCTTGTAACTAGCTGATTATTGGGCGATCGAGACTTCCTGACGCACCGATGCGGTAATCGCCTCTACTAGGAATAGTCGCTCGATCAGTGACAAATTCATTGTTAATTTAACTAATTCTTGAAAAGATAAGTCTTTTGAGTTCCCTGAAAGATTATCTTGTTCATCCGGCGAATTATTTGCATTATAAATTACAGGTTTGACTGATGTATCCCGAGCTAAACTTGTCATCAGGTCGGTGTGGAGAAGTTCTAAAAATTTAATATCGTTCCCCAGGTCTGCAGCCTCATCCTCATCTATATCTTCAATTACTTGCAAGCGTTCTTTATAGGCATCGATCTGGTGTTCAATGGCTTCTATAATAAACCTTAAATCTTTAAATGATAAATTCATATTATTTTCCTTACCCAGAAGGAACGTTTAGCAATCCTTAACTAGACGGTTGTTTGAAGAAGCATATCCTCTACTTGTCTAATTTGCTCCCAATCAATTACGGCAACCCAAAGACTTTCCTCTTCAGAGTATTGCACCACGCCATCTACTTCTAATTCTTCGCTATAGAGGGTAAGCAATTGTCCGTTTTGCAATTTAATATTTTGGCGACTTAAATCTTCAATTGTACCAACACAATTGAGACGAAGGCGGCTCTGTTCATCAGCATTATGAAAGTCTGCAAATATTCTAGGATAACTCATATTTGTTACTAAACTTAAAATGAATTTTTGGATGGGGGAAGTAGCGCAACTGACACAGTTAGATGAGATTGTAAGGTGCGTCAGACGAAGTGATGGATTAATAATATAAAACTAGGGTTTGAACGTCTGACGCATCCTACTCTATGTGCCAGTAGCCTAAGTCCTAGATGGGTTAGGAATAGTTGGTGTCAGTAGAAGACTTGCTGTTTCTGGTGTTAAGCCAGTGAGAGTTGCGTGATTTAAACTTCTGCCAGAAGTACGGATGACATCTCCACCTTCCGAGCGCACCTCACCCACCGTGGTAACACCAACTTGTCCGTGAGGGATTGCTAACGCTAATTCTGCTACAGACAATTCTACTGCACATTCTACAGAAATTCCCGTGATGCCGCTGGGGTGGGTTCCTATGGCGCGTTGAATGTCTTCTGGACGATTGCGACCACCACGAACTACTAAGGCTTCGTTGGGAATTATCTCTACATTTGTTTTAGACATCTTTAATCTTGTAAATTAACTGTCACGCAAGGTTAGGTTTTTGGGTATAACCTGGCTGAGTATAGAGGCACGGGAGCCTTATAGATTGAGCGTTTAGTTAATTTCGCTTCAGAGTTGAGGCACGGGGGCCTTATATATTGAGCGTTTAGTTAATTTCGCAGAGTTAAAGTTATGCCTATGCTAAAAACCGTTACCAAAATAACAGGGCGGGCTTTCGATCCCGCCCTCTCAAACGATCGACCTAATAGTCGAAGTCGCCGCCGCCCATGCCGGCACCAGCCCCCGCAGGAGCCCCATCCTTAGGTTCCGGCTTGTCAACGACGATGCACTCGGTTGTCAGCACCATGCCGGCAATCGATGCAGCATTTTGCAGTGCCGATCGAGTTACCTTCGCCGGGTCAACAATACCAGCTTCAAACATATCGACAAACTCGTTTGTCGCTGCGTTGAAACCGACGTTGAATTCCTTCTCTTTCACGCGCTCAGCAATCACAGCACCGTTCAAACCAGCATTTTCAGCAATCCGCTTTAGGGGAGCAGCCAAAGCCCGGGCCACGATTAAAGCACCGGTCAATTCTTCGCCGCTGAGGTTGCCGTTAGCCCACTCTTCTAATTGAGGAGTCAGGTGAGCCAAAGTTGTACCGCCACCAGGAACAATGCCTTCTTCAACAGCAGCTTTGGTAGCGTTAATCGCATCTTCCAAACGCAGTTTGCGATCCTTCATTTCAGTTTCAGTTGCCGCGCCGACTTTGATTACTGCAACGCCACCAGCCAATTTGGCCAAACGTTCTTGCAGCTTTTCTTTGTCGTAGGAAGATTCGGTTTCATCCATTTGGCGGCGGATTTGCTCGCAGCGCGACTTGACGGCTGCTTCGTTACCTTCGGCAACAATTGTGGTGTTGTCCTTGGTGATGGTGATGCGGCGGGATTTGCCCAGCATATCCAGCTTGGTGTTTTCCAGTTTCAAACCGGCATCTTCGGTGATCAGTTGACCGCCGGTCAAAACGGCGATATCTTCTAACATGGCTTTGCGCCGATCGCCAAAACCAGGTGCTTTGACCGCAGTCACGTTGAGTACGCCGCGCAGTTTGTTGACAACGAGGGTAGCTAAAGCTTCTTTCTCAATGTCTTCAGCAATGATTACTAGCGGGCGGCCGGAACGGGCTACTTGTTCGAGCACGGGTACTAAGTCTTGTACCAAGCCGATTTTCTTGTCTGTCAGCAAGATGAAAGGTTCTTCCAGAACTGCTTCCATCCGTTCGGTGTCGGTGACGAAGTAGGGAGAAATGTAGCCTTTGTCGAAGCGCATCCCTTCGGTGATTTCGAGTTCGGTAGTCATGGACTTACCTTCTTCCAGGGAAATCACGCCTTCTTTGCCAACTTTGTCCATTGCGCTAGCGATCATTTCGCCGACGGTTTCGTCGTTACCGGCAGAAATCGAACCGACTTGAGCGATGGCTTTGGAATCTTCTACTTGTTTGGCGTGTTCGGCAATTTTATCTACCAAAAAGCTGGTGGCTTTGTCAACACCGCGCTTGAGGGCGATCGCATTTGCACCGGCTGCTACGTTGCGCAGGCCTTCTTTGACCATTGCGTGGGCCAAAACGGTAGCTGTGGTGGTGCCGTCGCCTGCTGCGTCGTTGGTTTTGGAAGCGGCTTGACGGATCAGGGCAACGCCTGTATTTTCTACGTGGTCTTCGAGTTCGATTTCTTTGGCGATTGTCACGCCGTCATTGACGATTTGAGGAGCACCGAATTTCTTTTCGAGTACCACGTTGCGGCCTTTGGGACCGAGGGTAACTGCTACTGCTTCTGCCAGAATGTCCATACCGCGTTCGAGGGCGCGACGTGCATTTTCGTTGTAGATGATACGCTTAGCCATAGTTTCTGATGATTTTGGGTTTTAGATGAGTTGATGTGTGGATGTGTGGTATTTGTGTTTAAGTCATTAGTTATTGAGTTGCAAACTAATAGCAAACTAATAACTGATGACTGATGAGTAATTAGTTGACGATCGCCAGAATGTCTTTTTCGGCTAGCAAGACGTATTCGTCGGTGCCGAGTTTGATGTCTGTGCCGGCATACTTCGAGTAGAGAACTTTGTCGCCGACTTTGACTTCCATTTCGCTCCGGGTGCCGTCGTCGTTGCGCTTGCCGGGACCCACTGCTGCAACTTCGCCTACTTGGGGCTTTTCCTTGGCTGTATCGGGTAGGAGGATGCCACCGGCGGTTTTTTCTTCGCTGGCGCTGACTTTGACAAACACGCGCTCGCCCAATGGTTTAACGGTAGAAACACTCAGTGATACTGCTGCCATAAATAAATCTCCCGATCTACAAATTGTTGTTTTTGAGCTGTCAGCGGTTGGTATTGCGGTCTGCCGCCGCTGACAACTGACATATTAGCACTCTCGCTTCATGAGTGCTAATTTAGCTGTCCGAGGGGGGCGATCGCAACTGATTTGTCAGTACGGGTTCCCGAACCGGCGGTAGAGTAGGGGAGAGTGCTATTGCATTGGTGTCAACTCGGGCGTCAAAGGTAGCTGCAGACTGCTGTCTGACGATTTAAGGTTAGATCCCCCCTAGCCCCCCTTAAGAAGCTATGCTTTATAAACATCTTTCTTAACAAGAAAGTTGACAAAAGTAACTACTTATGTATGAGCTATATAAAGCATAGCTTTTTAAAGGGGGAGCAAGAGTCTTAAAGTGGGTCTTTTTAAGGGAGATTTAGGGGGATCTGGATCTAAAAGAGTAGTTTAAAAATACCCTCTACTAACTCATCTTTTGCTCTTAGATTTAAGCTTTAACAGTTGCAAAATGTTTCTCAATTAGTGCGGGAATTTCCGTTGGTGCGATGCGGCTGTAGCGAGTTTTGTCCGGCATCAAAACTATATTCGGTCCTGCTTTGCACTGTTTGAGACATCCGGTTCCCTGAACTGTCACTTGTCCTTCTAATCCCTGAGAATTTAAAGCATTTTCTAATGCTTTACATATTGCAGCACCGCCGCGTTTTTGGCAGTCTGATTTTTGACATACTAATATTTTGGCTTTGGTTTTTGCTGGAGCTGCTGCCGTTTGAGATGCTGTGCGATAATTGCTGCTAGGTTCGATCGAGCTTGCTAATTCGCTGGTGTGCCTTGCATTTGTGAAGTCTAGCTGTTTCTGGGCTTGAGTGTCGATCGCAAGTTGGAGGCTGCGAGCTTTGAGTTTTATTTTGCCATTTTTAAAGTTCAATTCTTTCTCGCCTGCAACTTTAACTCTCAATCCTTGTGTCAAATTTTGACCGATCGACTCTCGCAATTCTTTGCAGAGTTTCACTAAATATTCTACTCCCCGATCGCTGCTAATTCGCAAATATTTCAGTTTGCATCCATCTTTAAAAATCAGGCTGAGTATTTCTCCCTCTAAGCTGAAATCTGATACTTGCTTGCAAGATTGATACATGATTTTTCCTCCTATTTTACTTCCAGATAACAATTTTTTTTGACTTATGCCTTGGTGCACTTATGCAGTTGTGTACTTATGCCTTTGTGCGCTTATGCCTTTGTGTACTTATGCTTTTGTGCACTTATGCCTTTCCGTGCTTATGCTTTGTACGCGATTTGCCAGCAGTTCTCCAGCAACTGCACCAGTTCGCGCCGCGGGGCGCTAAATTGCTTCAACACGCTTGCTAGTTGAGCCCATTGTTTGGGGGTATTGACTTTTACCCGCAGGGGTTGGTCAACTGCGCAACAGCAGGGAATTTCTAGTTCTTGCAAGCGCTTGTAAACTTGCCACCTGTCAGACCAACTGACTTGCACGATCTCACCGGCTTCTAATTCGGGTTCTGGTGGGTTCATTTTCTACCAATAATAATGATTTGCATTAATTTTTACGCTCGATCGGCCCCATTTTCAGGAAGCATTCAGAAAAAGCATCTTTTTAGAGCATAACTCAAATGCAAATAGTTCTCAATAGGTCTAGTAAAGAATTTTGCTATTTTACAAATTCTTTAACTAGCAGGTGCGATCGGTCCCAACCCTGCTTGACGGGTAACTTTGGGGTGCTACACTTACTGTATCGAAAAGATGCTGAGAACCCCTGCGGTTCACCCAAGGGATGAAAGCTAGCTACAGGCTCTCTTCCTGCTGTGTGGGTGCCCAATTCTGGTACAATCGTCAAAGCGATAAAGCGCAACCACGATTACCGGGCAACTGGGCCCCATCATGGATCGTCGAGACAAATATCACCCAAGAAATCAGTAATGGTGACGCGACCTGCACGATAGAGCCCCAAAGGTAGAGCAACTTTTCCGAAAGCAACATTGAGATCCGTTTGGGGAGGGGCGCTTCCTAAACGTTAAACAAAATGCCTGTGGAGGCGGTCTGGCGGGGACGCAAGACGAAAGTTGAGCGTCTAGTTAAGAGCCAAAGAGACAGGAAGAAAAGGTCCAGAGGCACGGGTTCACCCTGCCTCAGAACAGCCTTTTTGAATCCCCCTCTCTTCAGAAGGGGGAGTTGTCAATGAGAGGAAAACATTTATGGCTGAGACTCAGAGTGCATTGAGACCGTTTGGCCACATCGCCGAAAACCCTGTTATGCTGGAACATTCAGTCACAGCACCGGTTTGTGAAGGGATGAACGCGCTGCTGGCCAGCTTTCAAGCTTTATACCTGCAATATCAAAAACATCATTTTGTGGTAGAAGGGGCAGAATTCTACTCCTTGCACAAATTTTTTGAAGAAAGCTACGGCGAAGCTCAAGATAGCGTGCATGAATTGGGCGAAAGGTTGAACGGGTTGGGCGGCATCCCGGCGGCTGGTTTTAGCAAGTTAGCCGAGCTGTGCTGTTTCGAGCCGGAAGCTGACGGCGTGTATTCCTGCCGCCAAATGCTGGAACACGATTTAGTAGCAGAACAAGCTATTATCATTTTGCTCCGCCGTCAAGCCGCACAAGCAGAAAGCTTGGGCGATCGAGCGACTCGCTACCTCTACGAAAAAATCCTGCTCAAAACAGAAGAGCGGGCTTATCACATTTCTCATTTCCTCGCCCCCGATACTTTGGTGCAGTTGAGCTTGAATTAAACAAAGTGCTTCTGGACTTAGAAACCGGGTTTTGTTGAACCCGGTTTCTTTGGTTTTTGGGCGATCGAGCGTTACAGCGTTAAGTATGAATCAGACACTTTCAAAAGAGAGATTTAGTTTTTCAGATTTATCTGTTAAAAATGACTTGTCTGGGTACGGGGTCTATTCATACTTTAATAGTTCCTCCCGAAATCATTTTTGCGGGTCACTATTGTCTTTTCCGAGGAAGGTAATGCAGGAATTTAACGATAGTTGCAAAGCTATAGGTAGCGTCTGGAACAAGCGGCAAGGCTGGACTTGTCCTCCTTTTCCTGATGTGCCAAAGAAAACAGTTGCACTGAGTATTTACTCCAAAATTGCTGGATGGAATGCTTGGGACCTTGAAGATAAGTTGATTGAATTAGGTTTTCAACCTAGTTATCGATATTTGGGCTTAAACAATCCAGTGCCAAAAGACCCAACAACCTGCGTGTTTTTCCTCAGAAAGTACCTTGAGGACGATCCGTTGATTAATTCACACATCGATCGAATCATCGTAGGTGGTATTCCGGCTAGCGGTTTACTTGTAATTTCCCATAAAGTCTACTGCGCGATCGTCCAGAAACAAACAGAGTGACTTCTTCGGTAACTAAACCCTGCTAAAACGAAAAAGCGAGCAGTCAAAAAACTGCCGCTTTTTATACAATGTGAAAAAAGTGTTTCCGGACTGTGGATGGAGCGCTCCAGCAGGAAATTAAGGCGCTAAAGCATTACCCCGCAGCAAGCTACCGATAGTTTTTGCCGTAATCTTCATCTGCACGAAAGGATTGGCAGGTACTACGGTTTTATACAGGTAGCTATCGAATGTGAGCTTTTGCACGTCGCGATCGGCACACATTTCGACAAAAGCTTCGCGGGTAGCGTCGGAACGGTAGAACACGCGCTGCAAAATGTCGAGCACTTTGTAAGTAATACCGTAAGCTTTATCCCAACGCTTCAAGTAAATCTTGAGCTCGTCTTCCGTCGGAATCCGCGCGCCTTTGTTGGAAATTTCCACGATCGTTTCCGCGCACATCCGGCCGGATTTGCAGCAAAATAGATACCTTCGCCCGAAGACTTGGTAACGTAACCTGCAGCGTCGCCCACCAAAGCAACTCGGCCGACAACTCGGCGCGGGCGCGGGTGTTCTGGGATGGGGTGGGCTTCCACTTTAATAATCTCGCCGCCCATCAGTTTTTTGGCAGCGCGGGCGCGGATGCCAGCTTGCAGCTTTTTGATATCGGCTTGATTGACTTTCATCGTGCCGGTACCGACAGCTACGTGATCGTATTTGGGGAATACCCAAGCGTAGAAGTCGGTGGAAACGTCGTCGCCAACGTACATTTCGGCTAAGTCGTGGTAGTAAGCCATCTTATCTTCAGGCAGGCGGATGCGCTCTTGAAAGGCGATCGCGTAGTTGTAGTCGCCAGCGTCAATCGCTTTAGCTACGCGGGAGTTAGCGCCGTCGGCCCCGATTACCAAATCCACTTTCAGGGTTTTCTGAACGCCCATAGCGCTGCCGTCCGAGTGGTCGGCATAATGCAGGGTGTAGGCGTCGGTGTTGTTGGCGGGAAGTTCTAACTTGTGAACGGTGCCGTTAATCAGTTTCGCACCTAAGGAAGCAGCCCGATCGCGCAGAAAACCGTCAAGCACTTCCCGGCGGCACATACCGATGTACTCGTGTTGTTTCTCGATGTTGATATCCACCTCAACGTTGGAGGGGGAAATCATCTTCATTTTTCTGACTTGGCGATCGATGATATTTTGCGGCAAGTCAAATTCGCTGACCATGCACAGGGGAATTGCCCCGCCACAGGGTTTAGCATTGTCTAACTTGCGCTCGAATAAGTAAGTTTCGATGCCCGCTTTTACCAGCGTTTCGGCGGCGGAAGAACCTGCAGGGCCCGAGCCCACAACTGCAACCCGTAGTGTCAAAGCTTTTCTCCCCAGTTGTTTTCTATAAACTTTAGTGACGCTCCTACAACAACCGCAAGCGGTATGTTGCAGGCTTCTGAGTCCTGTTAAGGATATCTAGAACTTCCATCAAGGTACTCCAATGTTTCCCTCTACGGCGTTTTATAGTGAGGTACGCGACTTGCCCCACTTGTAGCGCGGCGATCGTCCCACCCCAAATCAACGATTATGGGTTAGGGAGTCCCGCCTGTCTAGCTAAGCTGTGATGGTATCACGGAGTTTGGATGTACCGATCTGCAGGGTGCGAGATTTAAATGAAATGCAACAGAGCTTAACAGTTCGATACAAAACGGGCGATCGAGGGATGGGGGCGGGGCGGGCACGGGGGCAGGGCCCCTACGAAATGCGCGGGAGGAATTGTTGATTAGTAATTGTAGTTATCAGCAGCCCATATCTCAACTATTGGAAACTAATGCAAACTCCGATTTTTGATACAGCAATCCGACAATTAGCCATAGCTTCGATTAGCGGATATCAGAAACATATCTCAACTGTTATTGCTAGCTGCAGCAGAGTATTTTCGCCAACAACCCGGTTTCTGACTGCTTGCGCTAAAGTCAAAGTAAAGCTCCCATACAAAATTTTAAATTGATATGCTCGGTAATTTTCAACAAAGCCAATTGCGGATTGAGATTGAAGCTTCGGAAACTGCGATTCGAGATAGCTTGATGCGTCCGAGTCAGTTGCAGGAGTGGCTGTGGCCCCAGCAGTTGTCTAAAGGTTTGCCGGAAATGTTCGATCGAGATTTAACTTTCACGAGTTGGATTGGCCCGGTGGCGGTACAGCATTATGTGGAAATTGCCGAACCGAATTGTCTGCGACTGTTGTTGAGTCAGGGAATTGACGGGTTTCACGAATGGTATTGGGGCGATGGATGGGTGCAATCTCGGTTGGAGGGAGTGTCGCTGTTGCCGCTGAATTTGGGACAAACCGCTAGTTTGTTGCGGCTGCGGGAGTTTTTGGCGGGGAAGGGTAACGGAAAGTAGGAATATAGAACTTATCATATGCACTGGCCCGAATACTTCCCACCCGATTGCCCGCCAAACGACGCTAAAGAACCCCACGATCGAGTGTACCGCCTGATTCAACAAGATGCTGCAACGGCTGACGATTTTTTGACAGTCCGCCAACTTTACCCAAATCGGCAATTTCCTGACAGCGAAAAAGAATGCCGTTCCTGTGCTCTCTCTGTTTTTACTTCAAGAGATGATGTCACGGTTAACCGCAGAACTGGTCGGTTTAAAAATATGAAAGTTGCTGTGGCAAATTTAACTCCCGATTCAGGACGAATCAAGCACACTCCCTCGCCAGGTACTAAGAATTCTCACCACAGTTGGTGGGTTCCAGTTAACGTTGAATCTTTGACTTTATTTGAAGCTGTTGATGTCACTGAGGTATAGTTATGAGTCTGCTTCCACAGTCCACTTATCTAGGCAAATTGGAAATTATCGAGGTGTATGAGTATTACGATGTACCGTGCTTATTTGCCTGCCGAAATGCGTCCGAACAGATCTTTCTTGCCGTTTGGGCAAGTCAGACAAAAGAAATGGGAAGATGGCTTTATGTTCCCATTTCTTTAGGTCGGTTTAGATCGGTTCGCTCTGGAAATATCGACCTGCGAGATGCTTTTTTAACCGCTGAAGATGGTTTTGTTTATGAAGTTATTATCCCCTGCGACGATAGTTTGGATAGGACGATCGCCATTTCTTGCGAAGAACTAAATGATGAATGGCTACCTGAGGCTGGTGAATTCATTGATTTTGATAGCGAACCTCTGCCTGCGTTGTTGTTGCAAAAGCAAGAGATAAAATGAGTCGGGTCTTATTTGAAATTTACCACTAAAATTGATTATTTTATTTTTTGAAAGGGTTAAAAATCACAAAGCAAACACGATTCTGAGAGCTAGATCGATTTTAGAGCTTCAGCCATTCTTCTCAAGCTAATTCCGCCAATTCTTGCAAGTCGGTATCTTCCTTACAGATTTCTGCATAGAGAGCGGCAGATTCTTTCATCTGCAATGATGATTTTAGTATCGCATCAGCTTGATTTTCGATCGAACCGATTCACAACATATTTCCGAACCACGGGCTGCAACCTGAACGAATCTTTGCCGACTTCTGTTTCAATTAAAGATCGCCCGCTCAAAGACTCCAAAACATTCATCAATACCGAACTCGATATATCCGCCGAAATTTCCTCTCGCAACCTGCTAAACGCAATCGGTTTGTTAATTGCAGCTAACTTACACAGTACCTTGACCTCCACATCTGTCAAGCGATCGCACATTTCGCACAAAACTCCTTCGACTTCACCCAAAAATACCGTACCTGTTTTGAGAAAGTCCGAAGTTTTGCCAGCAAATAAATTGGCAATTGTTGCTGAAATCATCCACAGCGCTAAAGGGTTGCCCTCGTACCTGTCAATAAAATCATTCCAATCTTTTTGTTCGACTACTAAGTCTCGATCGAGCAGAATTTGCTTGGCTGCTTCCCGATCCAAAGCGCCTATTTTATAAACGCGAACTTGGCGATTTCTCGTTGCTAATAATGAAATTTCTTGCGGTTTTTCGGAACTGGTAAATAGCACGCAGCTTTTGTGGTTCGCTTGCGCTGCTTTTTGGAAAAATTTACCGTAATCTTGATATCCATCTCGGTATTTGCCAGCCAGTTTGCCAGTTTCCATAATTGCCTCGATATTGTCAATTATTAGCAAACACCGCTGCACGCTGAAATATTCGATCGCCCGCGCAATCGCATCAGCAGATGTTTCTCTTAAATTCGCAGGTTGTTGGCGTTCGATCGAACCTATTATTTCTGCCAAAAATGTATTTAACGGCGCGCAGCCATCGAGACTGCGCCACACAATCCAATCGAAATCTTGCTGAATTTGCTGTGCTAGCTTCACCGACAAAGCCGTTTTGCCAATTCCCCCCATTCCCAACAACGCCACCAGTCGGCATCTATCTGCCACAAGCCACCGCTCCAGCTCGGTTAATTCTTCCCTGCGCCCGTAAAAAACAGACACATCAGGGGCGTCTCCCCAATCTTGTTTGCAGCGCGCAACTTCCGACAATTTTTGCTGCTGCGGGGGAGTTGGTAAAGAGCGATCGTACTCCATCAGTACATTCTTAAAGCTTTTTTTGGTAACTCTTCTCCCCAAAGCCGACGAGAGAATCCGCCACAACTCCGAACCTACCTCTTTGACATAACTGTCGTTGCAGTTGCAATCCTCGGCAATTTGCTCGTAAGTCTTACCTGCCAAAGCTTGTTTGAATATTTCTTTTTGCAAATCGGTGGGAGATTTCCCTGTTTGGGCAAGAAAAGATGCCTCTGCAAGTTCCTGCGCCGTTTTAACGTCCATGCTTGCGAGTTCTACAGATATCCTCCTTCAGGATAACCCATTTTTGACGCAACCTACTTTTTCCCACTTTTCCCGACAAACTGATTTTCAACCGACTTTTTACTACTAAATAGAGTTCTGAAAACCTACTTCAACCAACTATTCGCAGCAAAATATAGCGATTTAACAACCTACTTCAAGCGACTGAAAACTCATCGTTTCTCTCAGAAGATAGTAAATATCAAAGCAAGCGAACAACACTATAAATTGCAGCTTGCTACTTAACTTACTACGGGGGAAACGATCGTGTCAGAAGAATCAACTAATGCAATGCGAGTAAAATTTGATGTCAAAGAAGGAGTTTTCAAAGGCAAAGAGCTTGAGGGAAAACTCGACATCAAAGTCAATGTCGATGCCGTTACGGACAAACCGAAAGACAAACCGAAACCCGCACTTTTTACTTGGGAAGTATTCTTTTTGGCAGTAATTGTGGCTTTAGTCACCAACCACGCAGCCGGAGATCCTGCGGGCATTAAACATTATCACAAAATGCAGCGATCGCCCGATCGACAACTGGTTTTATAGGATTTGCGCGCCCAAAGCAAACCGATCGGGTTGCTCGGAAAGCATCTAATTTTTCGGGATTATTTTCGCCCCAGCAACCCGTTAAAGGATTTATCACTAACTCATTTATCTCTTATTTACCAAACAGACTTGGAGGCAAAAAAATGAACTTTAAATTTACGATCGCGCTGCTGTTTGCATTAACCGTCGATTTCGCCCCATCAACTTTAACCGTGTTTGCCAGTGCATCTGCAGTACCGACGCCTAAAACCGATACAGCCGCACTGAATATTAAGGGAATAACTCAAAAGATTTGCACCGACAAAGATGGTAACTATTATAACTGTCCTTAATATCGCAGGTAGGGATACGGCACTGCCGTATCCTTGCGAGGATTGTTCGATCGATGTAGTTCATAAACCTGCAATATATTGTAGGTTGGGTTGAGGAACTAAACCAACATTAACGTTCAGCCGCGCTATAATAAGCAAAATTAAAGTCGATCGAACAAAAAGCAATGGTAGATCCAGTTAGCGCGGGCGTGGTGTGGTTGTTGGTGTCACCCATTTTGATGGAATTGGGTAAAGCAGCTTTAGACGACTACGTTAAAGATTTTTTTAAAGGCTGCATTAAAGATGTTGAAGGACTCGCTAAAAAACCCTTCGCTCGATATGCCGCGCGCGATGCCCTGAAAAACTTTATTATATTATTCGAGCAGGAATTGCAGCGATCGCACTTAGATAAAACACAAATAAAACAATACCTGCAACCTTTAAAACAATTTATCGATCGACCTACTGTACGAGAAGTTTTGGGTAGTGTCTTTCAAGCAAATTGTCGGGTTTTAAATACCGCTATCTTAGCTGAGTCGTGGCAAAATTTGACCGTACAGCATCCAGTGCGGCGGAATTTACCCACCTTTACTAAGATTGTACCCGATCGTTTTTTGCAAGGACGATCGATCGCCTCGCTTCCCGATACGTTTAGTTGGGAACAAGTGGCAGAAAAATATTTGAAAAGTGCTAAATTAATTATCGAACAAAATGCAGAACTGCGAGCAATCCTCAACAGCCAAAAACTCGATCGGATCGATCGAACTCTCGAAACAATGGCTCCAATTCCAACTGATTTTAACTTAGAAATTTATCAAGAAGCACTGCGAGAACAATATGAATGTTTGGATTTAGGTAATTTAGATACTCGATCGGGAGAGTACGAACGGCAACTGACTGTTAAAGAAATATTCATACCGCAAAACGCGCGCTATTGTCAAGAATATTTGCCGAAAGATTATGAATTGCCCAAAGAGATTCAAAACCGATTGCGGGAACTTGGAGAAATCGCCACCGAAGTTAGTGCAGAAGATTTGGAACGCTATCAAAAAGCTTACACTCAACAGCAAACTCGCTCTATTTTAGAAATCATCGACGATTTCAATTACCGTTATTTAGTAATTCTCGGCGATCCGGGTTCCGGCAAATCAACGCTGTTAAAATATCTGGCGCTTCAGTGGGCGAAACTGCCTCCAAATCAGTTGTCATCGCAACCGATTCACTTGCTAGTAGAATTGCGCAAGTACAATCGCAGCAAAGATGAAAAAGAGTGCAGTAATTTCCTAGAATTTATTGAACGAGGTTCGAGTTGGGTCGGGCATTTAAACAAATCTATCCTGCACGAATGGCTGCAAGCCGGCCGGGCTGTCGTGATGTTTGACGGCTTAGATGAAGTGTTTGAAGTGCAAAAACGCAACCGGATTGTTGACCAAATTCATGCTTTTACTCAAACCTACCCCACAGTAAAAGTTATTGTCACTTCTCGCGTTATCGGCTACCAGCAGCAGCGACTGAAAAATGCCGAATTCCATCACTTCATGCTGCAAGATTTTGAGCCGGAACAGATTCGAGAATTTATTCAAAAATGGCACGATTTGACTTTTACAGATCGCTTGAAAAAAGCAGCAATTTTTGAAAGGTTGCAGCAAGCGGTTGAAGAGTCGAGGGCGATTCAAGAATTAGCCGGAAATCCGCTGTTGCTGACGATGATGTCAATTCTAAATCGCAATCAAGAGTTACCGCGCTTTCGAGCTAAACTCTATGAAGAAGCTGCAAAAGTGCTGCTGCATAAATGGGATTTTGAAGTTAAGGAAAAGTTAGGTCACGAGAAAATTGACCCTTACATCATCGATGAAGAAGTGAAACAAAGTATCTGCGGGCGCATTGCCTACAAAATGCAGTCCAGCGGCGAAGGATTGGCAGGAAATATTATTAATCGCGAGGATTTGCGGCAGACGATAACTGATTCATTGAGTGGATTGATGGGAAATGAGGCAACTGCTTGTGCTAAGTTGATGGTAGAACAATTACGGGAGCGCAATTTTATTTTGTGTTTCTTGGGCGGCTACAATGAGGATTATTATGCTTTTGTCCACCGCACGTTTTTGGAATATTTTTGTGCTTGGGAGTTCGTGCGGCAATTTGAGAAGCAGAAAACTTTGGATTTAGCTGGCTTGATTCAAGTTTATCGGGAACATTGGCGGGATGAGTCTTGGCATGAAGTGTTGCGTTTAATGGCGGGAATGCTGGATGCTAAATTTACAAATAACATCCTGGAATATTTGATTGGTGAAGATGGGGAAGCGGAAAAGTTTAGCAATCTGTTTTTGGCGGCGGAGTGTGTTTCTGAAGTTAAGAAGAGAAATGAGATTGCTGGTGTTGCTGTTAAGGTGCGCGATCGAGTTCAAGAGTTAATTAAATACGAAAATATCACTGCTTCTACATCTCAAGAATATGACAACCTAGCTGATGAAATTCGCGTAAAAGCAGTTGTAGCAGTTGCAATAACTTGGAAAGATGACCCCGAAACCTTACCTCTCCTCAAACAATTGGCTCAATATGATGATAATTCGGATGTCCGATGTACAGCAGTCCAACAAATAGCACGAGGGTGGAAAGATGACCCGGAAACCTTACCTATGCTCAAAGAACGGGTGCGCTCGGACGATAATTGGCCTGTGCGAAGAGCAGCAGTTGAAGAAATAGCACGGGGGTGGAAAGATGACCCGGAAACCTTACCTATCACATCA
>JAAUPF010000367.1 GCA_012034575.1 Richelia sp. CSU_2_1
TGCTACAACGGAGGGAACCTCCGCAACGCACTGGCTGCGCAACGCACTGGCTTCCCTTAAGAAGGGGGGGACCGGAAACTTCTTTAAGTCCCCCTTTTTAAGGGGGATTTAGGGGGATCTAGACTCGACACCAAATATTTAAATACTGTTATTATTCATGCTGAATCTCGATCGAGCACCAAAGTTACCGGCCCGTCATTCTCGATCGAGACTTGCATCTGAGCTCCAAATAGCCCTGTTTCGACTTTTAAGCCGCTTTGACGCAACTTTTCGACAAAAATTTCATAAAGTTTCTCGGCCGTTTCTGGAGGCGCAGATCGATCGAAGGAAGGTCGCCTGCCTTTGCGGCAATCACCGTACAGTGTAAATTGACTGATTACCAACAATTCGCCGCCGATTTCTCCTACGGATTTGTCCCAGCGGCCGGTATCGTTGGCCGGATCGGGAAACAAACGCAGTTCCAAGCATTTGCGTACCATCCAGTCTATTTCTACTTCGGTGTCGGTGTCCGCAATAGCTACTAGCAAATTAAGTCCGCGATCGATTTTGCCGACAATTCGATCGTTAACTTCGACTTGGGATGATTTGACTCGTTGGATAATTATTCGCATCTTGCCCTGACAATAATTGGGAGATAGTTGTTATTATCAGTTGGCTGACAATGAATTACTAATGACAACTGACTAAAATTGAGTTATTGTGGAGGACAAGCCTTCCCTACATGGATAACTTGCCATGAAAAAGTTTTTCCTTCTGTGCTTATTTTCGATCGGGCTGTTCTGGGCAATTGCTAATTTCCCAGGACTGGCTACTCAAGGCACTTATGACTCGATCGTGCTGGATTTTCGGGAAGATATTGGCAGCGCCGCGATCGCCAAGCAAGTAGATGCGATCGCCCAGCAATACCAAATCGTACCGCAACTCAACAGTGAATTCTCCGCTTCAGATAATGTGTATGTTGTCAAGGGCGATCGGACTTTGCTAAAAGCCCTGAAAAAATCAAATTTGGCTAAAGATACCGAATACATTGAACCAAATTACGTCTACAGCGCTTTCGAGATTCCTAACGATCCCATGTATAACAAGCAGTGGAATCTCCGCAGCATTAACGTAGAATCTGCTTGGAATGAAACAAAAGGTAGCGGTACGACTGTAGCCGTAATTGACACGGGAATTACTCCCGTTGACGATCTAAAAGATACCAAATTTGTACCGGGTTACGACTTTGTAAACGATCGCGCCGAAGCCTACGATGACAACGGCCACGGCACTCACGTCGCCGGTACAGTCGCCCAATCAACTAACAATAATTACGGCGTTGCGGGCATCGCTTACGAAGCAGCTTTAATGCCGCTGAAAGTCTTGGGCGGTAGTGGCGGCGGTACCGTTTCTGACATTGCCGAAGCAATTAAATTTGCTGCTGACAACGGCGCTGATGTTATTAACATGAGTCTCGGCGGCGGCGGCGAAAGTCAGTTAATGGAAGAAGCTATTAACTACGCTCATTCTAAGGGTGTGGTCATCATCGCCGCTGCAGGTAACTCCGGCGACAGTTCCGCTTCCTATCCCGCCCGCTATCCCCACGTCATCGGCGTTTCCGCCCTCGGCCCCGACGATGAAAAAGCCGGTTATTCCAATTTCGGCGCGGGGGTTGACATTTCTGCACCCGGTGGTTCGGAAATGGGCAAGATTTTGCAAAGTACGATCGACCCAGAAAGCGGACTCGAAATCTTTGAAGGCTACCAGGGAACCAGCATGGCTTCTCCTCACGTTGCCGGCGTTGCAGCCCTAGTCAAAGCTTCCGGCGTCACCGAACCGGACCAAATTCGCAACATTCTGTTGCAGTCGGCGCGGACTGTCAGCGAAGATCCGTTAAACCATTTTGGCGCGGGACACCTCGACGCAGCCGCAGCAGTTGGGCTAGCCCAACGCGGGCAAATTACCTTCCGCGATTTCTTCCGCTGGTTGCGCGACAACGGCTATCTCAATCCCCGCTTCTGGATTGACGGCGGCGCAGTCGCCCTGTTGCCAAAAGTGGCAATGGTTCTCGGTTCTTATTTGCTGGCTTTCATTTTGCGCAATTATTTCCCCTTCCAGTGGACTTGGGGTTTTTCCGGAGGCTTGATTGCTGGCAGTTCTGGGTTCTTTTTCCTGCGCAATTTGTTTGTGTTTGACTTGCCTCAATGGCCGCTGCGGGTGATGGGCAGTTCGATTCCCGAATTGGGCAATGCAATTAACGGCAGCAGCGTGCTGAATCCGATTTTTGCTAGTGTTCTAATTCCAGCGATCGCAATCGTTTTGCTGTTAGGACATCGCGATTGGAAATGGATTTCGATCGCCCTTTCGATCGGTTTTGCCAGCAGTTTAGCGGTGAATGCTTTCTTGTCTGCCGGTGTTTGGGGATTGGGCAGCGGTTTAGTATCACAAACATTCTTAATTGTCAATGCTTTGTTGTGTTTCGGACTGGCGCGTTTGGCAATCAAAACAGAGGTGCGATCGGCATGAGTATTACTGTCAAAGGACAAATTGAACGCCAAGGATTGGGCCCCGGCACTTGGGCTTTGGTCGGCGAAGATGGGGAAACTTACGAACTTAAGGATGCTCCTTCACAGTTGAAACAAGCTGGTTTGAAAGTCAGCGTTAAAGGTGAAATCCGCAAGGATGTCATGACTTTTGCGATGATCGGCCCGGTGTTGGAGGTGCAGTCTTTTGAGGCGATGTAGTTCGATCGATTAATCCAACTTTCAACTTAAATTTCCAGCTAACAAAAACCCCTGCCAGAATTGGCAGGGATTTATTCATCTTTCATCAAGAAGGTAAGTAACCTGGATTTGGTATAGTAATTTGTTCTGCGGTAAAGTCCTACCTATTTCAGGAAGGTTTGGAAAAATTTGCCACAATTTACAGTTAAGGACGATCGAGCAATAAAAAACTCCCAGCCAAAATTGGTCGGGAGTTATCAATCAGGGTTGCATCTAATAATTTATGATGCGGTAGGGCTTCACCTATTTCAGGAAAGTTTGGAAAAAA
>JAAUPF010000145.1 GCA_012034575.1 Richelia sp. CSU_2_1
GGCGATGACTTCGGCATGGTTAAAAGGGAAAAGAACTCAGCTTCAAAGACAAGAAAAATATATATGTCGCCCTCAAGAAGAAGGTAGAAATAGAAGAAGACATAGCAAGTTTTGGATTGGTTTATATGGCGAAAATTGGTTAATTGCCAATGACTGCTGTTGGGAGTGGGTAGAGTCTATGATCAGTTTAGTTCGCAATAAGCAGTCATTTTACCGGAGGGGGCTAAGAGCTAGAAAGCTGATGGAGCAACCGCTTTAGCCTCGTTGTCGCCCCCTGAAAAGAACTGGTATTGAATGAACCGCGTCTTCGCGGTAGGCAAATCCTTCCCGTAGGGTAGAGCGCGAAGGAACGAGAAAGAAGAAACAAGAAGAAATAACTTGGTTTCGGAGTAAGATTTTGTTTGTTGGATCGACATTTCGATTACCATTAATCAAAACGGTTTGTAGTGGGGATTTAAGCCTAATGCCGGGTAGCAGGCGGAAATCCGCACTCAACAGCAAAGATTTTCATCCTGTTTTTTTGGAAGCATCGCGCTAGATTGGATAAAGCAAACCTCAATCTGTAAAAAAGCTATGGAATATTTAATGGTTGCGATCGTCCTGGGAATGTTAATTTGGGCCGGTATCGAAATCGTGCAAACTATCCGCAATTGGGAACCGAATCGATCGGAGTTTAACAAAAAAATGCAAGCCGAAACGGGCCAGTACGAGGCTAATGGTTTTGTAGGTGACGGCGCGATCGACCTTGGGGTAAAAGCAACCGGAAACGCCATCGATGCAGCCCACTGCGCTGCTGAAGGTGTCAGTTGCGAAGCTGGTTCAAGTGCGATCGGTCATGCTATCGAAAGTTTATCGCACTTCGTACATCATTAAATGGGGCGATCGCGCGCAGCTCGATCGAATACTGGGAGTTTTGGGCATTTTTTTAACCGCAGATGAATACCGTGGATGAACGCAGATGAACGCAGATGTTTGATGGGTTATGTTAGTTTCGATCGCATGGAATTATTAAACCACAGAGGGCGCAGAGTATTGTTGCATTTCTGGGAATTACCGGGCGAATATAATTCGCGTCTACACAAACGAAGTCCCCCTGCGCGGACTAAAAATGCTTGTTTTTAACCCGCGAAGGCGGGTTTTGTCTGTGTAGGCGCGATTTCCAATCGCCGTAATTTTCAATCGCCGTAATTTTCAATCGCCGTGATTCATTCAATTAACTCAATTTCGATCGCTCACCATCCATATCAATGCTATCATTTTGCCATATTGCAGGCAACAAATGCTCGTGCAATTTCATCGCTTGCAAGCAATTATTAATACTAGAAACTGCTCGATCGAACTCTTTAATCTTCCCTTCATTCTCCACTTGCAACCGCTGATTTCTGGCAAGTTTCTCCTCAGCTTCCTGCACCAAAGTTTGCTCTAAATAATCGCGGGCTTGATTGTATTTTTGCAAAATATCATCAGCTTGCTTTTCTGCCATCGGCAACAAATGTTCTTTCAAAGTTTTGTTGACTGTTTGCCGGAAAGTTTGCCGGATAGTTTTAGACACTTTTGGCTCAAAATCCAGTCTCAATAATTGTCGGATTGCGGGTTGCGCGTCTACCATGTTTTCGCAGTCGTAACCTTGAGAAGTTTGCTGCAATGTTTCCCGGAATTGATAGATGGAAAATGTACCTTCATCGTAAAAACGCGGACTTTCTCGCACGTATCGATCGCACTCAACCCCCGCTGCATTTACTAAAGCATCGGAAACTCGCTTTGATAATTCGTCTAATTGCTGTTCGATTCCGCCGTCGTTGCCTAATAAACGATACAGAGTGCGATAGTATTCCGATTTGCGGACGCTGTTTTTCAAATACTGGAAAAAATTAGCAACTAGCGACTTAGTAGCCTCTACTAAAATATCTTCCAACTGATTTGCTAAATAATACAGCGCTTCGACTAAAACAGCAATCAAAGGCGCTGTAGCATTGCGCGGATGCGCCATCAAAGTTCTGCCGTAAGCCTCTTCTACCGAAAAGCTATCTAACAATTCATCTAACCGCCGGATCATCCGCGATTGCAGTTGGCGGAAGTCGGTATCGAAACAGTCGCATTTGTTCATAATCGTGTCGTTGACTTCGGCGGCGATGTGTTCGCGAAATTCCTGTCCGACTTGCTGCAATTCTTGATTCAAGCGCAAAAGTTCCTGGGCTTTCATCGCTTCAATTTCGCGGGGCTGGCTGTCCAAATTCCGCTGGATTGTTTGGTAGTGTTTCCGCAGTTGAATGCACAAATCTTCTAAATCGTCGGCGAGATTTTTGAACAGTTGCGGGCGCTTCTCTTTTGTGAGATAATCGGTAATAGCTTGGCGAAATTCTTCGATGCCGCTGTCTTGAATTAATTGTTGAATTAACGGCTGTCCTTGTTCCGCCAGAATTCGCACGTAATTTTCATTTGGCGTTTCGTAGCTGTTAACTGAAATCCGAAATTTGCTGGGCGCAAGTTTCCCGGAATTCGCGCAGTAGCGGTTGAATTCGCTGACGAATTGCGGTGTTTCTTCACTGTTTGCGATCGCGGCTTCAATCCCATCAATTCGATCGCGACTGGCGTTAAATATTGTATCCAAACCAAATCGATCGCGCCCACTTGTGCTTTTAATTAAACTGCCGTAAAATCCCAACAATCCGCTAGTTTTATAAACCCTCGCAGTATCCCGAAAATCGGAATCAATCAGATTGTCCAAACGCTGTCGCAACTGCGTATTGTACCAAGTTTCGTCAATCCGGTTGAAAATATAAAACAGTCGATCGCGAATTCCCAGATTTCCCCGCGTTTTTTCCATCAATTCGGTTTCTTCCGTCGTCATTTCCCCCGAAGATTGCAATAGTAGTTTCACCGAGTTTCTGGAGGGGTTTGAAGTTCGATCGAGCTTTATAGAGAATTATTTAACCGCAGAGGGCGCAGAGGAGGCAGAGAAAGGGGAGAGAAATGGATAAAATGATATAATTAGCAATACTTTAAGTATAGCATTATGAGAAACAATCAGGTTCGTAGTAAGGACTTCAGTCCTTCTTTTTGAGGACTCAAGTCCTCACTAAAAACCGTTTTTATTGCTGCGATCGATCGAACAAAATCTCAAAAGTAAAAAATAATAAGTATAAACAGAAAAAGGGTTCAAGTGTAAAGAGATATTAAGTCCACGCAGCCGCACAGGCAACGCGAAAGCCGACGTAGTTGAAGCGGTCAACCGGCGCATCGTAGTATCGATTCGCCGCACGGCAGCCCCACAGAAAGTTGTCCCACGAACCGCCACGTAACAGCCGAGCTTGGTTGTCGTCTCGTGTATTGACTAATAAATCAATGCGGTTTTGATAACGATTATCATTACAAAACTCGTCCCAGACCGTACCGTCACCAGGCGCACCTTGATAGCCATCGTGCCAAGGGTCAGCACACCACTCCCAGACGTTCCCGTGCATATCGTAGAGTCCAAAGGCATTTGCTACGCCAAAACTCCCCACAGGCGTTGTTTCTTGGCGATAAACTCCTTCCGACCCTGCACCATAAATAGAGTTGCCGTCATAATTCGCTAAATCTGTTGTAATGGTTTCCCCAAAATGAAAAGGTGTAGTTGTTCCGGCCCTGCAAGCATATTCCCATTCAGCCTCGCTGGGCAGGCGGTAGGTTTTGCCTGTTTTTTGCGATAATCTGGCACAGAATTCGACGGCATCATACCAAGAAACATTTTCTACAGGGCGATTTTGATCTTTGAAGCAAGATGGATTTGATTTAAGGTTGTAATGAATTTTGGGCAATTTAGCTACTGCTTGCCACTGCGCTTGTGTTACCGGATATTTTCCCATGAAAAAAGGTTTGACACTCACCTGATGTTGGGGACTTTCGTCCCAATAATAGCTTTCTGGCTCTTTGTCGTATGAACCCATCTGGAACTGTCCCTCTGGAATTGCCACCATCTCCAGTTCCACAGTCTTGCTCAGCCGTTCTGTGTAGCCCCAAACTTGCCTTAGTTCTCGCTTGATAACTACTTTTTGTTGCTGCACTTCTACTGTAGCCATTGCAAACTCAAAGGGCTGAAGTAGTTGAGTTTGTTGAATTTGCTGAATTTGCTGAATTTCTTCATCCTCAAACACTATCCTTGCCGTTTCAAACTCAAATTCTTGCAAGGGTGGAAATGAGGTGGTGGGCGATGCAGGCGAGTGTCGATATTGATGCTCTATTTGCCGAACAAACTCGCGATACTTCCCTCCCTTCCGCTTCAACACCGATGCCGTCACGGTAGCAAAAAAGCGAGTTTTCTCTACCAATGCCGCATCCTCGCCCCAAACTTGTAACTCTGCCACAAACTCATCCAACGATCGATCGAACTGACGGTCTACGAACTCCGATAAAACGCTCACCGTATCGGGGACTGGTGTTTGGACCAGCAACAAATCGCGAATTTCCTCATCTACAAAGCGATACTCAACCTCATCGGGATTTGCCCCCGGAAGAGGATGATTGATGGGTTCTAATAAACCTCCCAGCAGTACCTCTGCAACATTCATCTGCCGGGACTCGGGCAACATGGTTTCCTGAATCAGCCGAATTACGGGCAGCGCAATTACAGGAGATGCTGCTACCAAGCCCATCAACCGTTGCGCTGCCGGCGACGACATTACCTGAAACTGCTCGACGCGCTGCTGTGGAGATAGCGATGCTGTTTCTGATGGTTGCGGATCGATCGAACTTGACCTTACCCAATAACCTGGAGCTTCGCTGTGCCCCATCACCATTTGGCTCCAAGTTAAGATAGCATCTGATTCTAGGGGTACGATCGGCACGCAAACGCCTGTTTTTCGATCCGACTCAGCCTCCCACACGCCGCTCCAATCGACCACCAATTGGCTGTTAGACACTCCCGGTTCCAGTGCTGTTAGCTGCACCGGCTCAAAACCCCGGCAGGCAGTCCGTACCCACAGCCATTGCGGCAACACCTGAGCGATGGTAACGGGACTGCGCTTTGACCACAACCCCAACATCTCGATTAATGCTTCATCCTGCCAGCAGGCAGCCACACAGTCGGAAATCAGCACGATTAGCCTGCGCCCGCTCGGATCTAGGATCTCTTCCGGTTGTCGGGGTGCTGACTTGAGTGCCTCCGAGCCAATACCGGGACGCAAACACGGCTTTTTGTTCTGAGCTTTCTCTTCTGCCCCGTACAGTCCCCAAAGCTGCACGTCCCGAAATGCCCCATAATTCCGCAGCAATTGGCGAAATTCCAACACTGTTTGCCGCCAAATCGACATGGACGCACTTTCATCTGCTACCAACACCACATCCCAGAAAGGTTCGAGGACTGGTTTAACAATCGGCTGCCAGATGCCAGATTCGGCAATTTGTCGGGCAGTATCTGGTTCATCCAATCCTTCAATCTGTCCGGATGGTACTTGCCGCATCAGGGGCCGGAGCGATCGAACTAAGGCAAGAGGATCGCGAATCGAGGGCGGATTGGCTACTTTAATCGGCTGGCAATTCAATGGATTTGTCTGCGATCGTCGCAGGGCAATCCCAATTTTAGGATCTGCTGTTGTTTGCGGTTTGTCTGCATTATTTTGTGGTTGATCCGCAGTTGTTTTTGGTTTATCTGCTGTCGTTTGTTGTGGCTCGACGCTCGCACCTGAAATAACTGGTGGCGGTGATGGTAAAATTTCAGCAGGCGAAACTTCTTCAACTGCAGGAGGGGTATCTATCTTTGACGGTCGATCGAGAATTGTGTCTTTTTGCCGGATCAAAGTTAGCCAGATAATGTCTGCCAATTCCTCGGCAGTCAGATCCCATTTCTCCCCTAATTCATCAATTAAACGCTCCATTATTGTCCCGTCCCGAGGCTAGTTAGAGAACCTAATAATAATTTTTTGATCGCCTTTCGATCGGCATCTTTAGTCAAGAAATCTTGAGTCAATAAATACAGAGTATTGAGTAACTGATCCGTCGCTAAATCTACCTCGTTGTCCTTATTACGATCGACAAATTCATTAATTACTGACTCAAATTCTGCAGTCAACTTATTTCCCAAGTGAGTTTTGACAATGCTGGTGAGGGCTGCTTTTTCAGGAGTTGGCATCTGCACCCGCACGCAGCGCCGGAGGAATGCTGATGAAAATTCTCGCTCTCCGTTACTCGTCATCACTACCATGGGGAATGCCTGACACTGCACCTGTCCGCTTTCAATTTCTACATCTAACCCATCTTCTGATTCTACCTGTTGCTTTGCTTCCCCTCTTTTGGCAAGCCGTCGGAGTTCGGGAATCTCGTAGCGCCCTTCTTCTAAAAGATTTAGCAAGTCATTAGACAGATTAATATCGCTTTTATCAACTTCGTCAATTAATAGCACTCGCGGGCGCTGCGATGGTAAAAATGCCGTACCGATCGGTCCCAACCTGATATATTGTCCGATATTGCGGTAATTATGCTTCGAGGCATCAGTTTGACTGAGTTGGGCATCTTGCAATCGAGCGATCGCATCGTATTGATACAATCCTTGCTGGAGATTGGAGCGAGCTGTAACCGACCAAACCAACATCGGTCCTAATTTTAACTCGCGGGCGATCGCGTATGCCAAATTAGTTTTGCCCGATCCGGGTTTCCCAGTAATCAGTAAGGGACGGCGCAAGTAAAGGGCAGCGTTGACGGCATCTACTACAGTAGGTTGATTTTTATCTGGATCGGAATCGAGTTGAGGAACTCGGAAGCTTTGCCCGCGTATAATATCTCGCAATCGAGTTTGAGCGATTTCCTGCAATTTTTGCCAATATTCATCATCGCTTTTTGAATCTGCACTAACAGTTGAATTGGCAAACCGACGCCAACTCGGAGCCTCAATTTCAAGCAGTCGATCGATGCCATCGTGAGGTTCTGTGTTTCCCTGAAATATCTGCCAATTTTGACTCATCGCGATCGCTATTCCTTCTATGGTTTCAATGGTTCTAGAGTCGGCATCCGTTCCCAATTATCCCACAAAACGCTGAGATGGCTTGCCCAATGTTTTTCAGGCGTTTCACAACAGAACGCAGATTCTCGCTCTGTTTTTACCTTTTTCAACAATTCACAGGGATTAAGTAAGAGTTGAGCTGTCAGAAATTCCTTAATTCCTGCATCAACTTCGCAAGGGGTAAGTTCGGGGCAGCGAGTCCAAAATGCGATCGGGATACCGGACATCAACATTGCTTGCAGAAAGTTCTTTTTTTCTGACTCTGATTCAGGCAAGGCACAGATAACTTTAAGTCCTATTTTCTGTTTTAGTTCTTCTTGCAATAGCATCAATCTATCGCATTCAATCCGCTCTACGTGTTGAATCTTATTCTGAATTAATCTAGCGTCAGGCTGTTTTTCCAAAAACTCTTTTGCATTGTGCCACGATTTAGAAAACTCATTGTTTAATCCTGGTTTGACTGCGCGATCGTAGGAGCGCACCACTAGCCGATATTTGCAGCCGAGAGGAACCGCTCTATCAAACTCATCTTTGAGCTCCCAGCGATCGACTGGTTCACACAGGTAAGCAATTGGTAAAAATAATTCGACCGTCAAATGATCGTAGTAAGGATACCCCAATAAATTTTCTGGAATTAGAACATTCGATGTACTCTTTTGGATGAATTGCTTAACAATATTCGGCAATTTCTTGGGAGTACATAAAATCCCTCGCTCGTTCGATTGTGGATTCAAATGTACTGGAATTTCTTTTCTGGTGCTTGCGGGAGAAATACAAAGTACACTGGCGATCGCTCTTACTTGATTCTTCTTTTCAGGATTTACTACAATCATCAAATAGGCTTGAAGTCCCCTGTTTACAGATGTATTGGACGCACTAGAAGATGTTTTTTCCGACTCGCTATGCTTAGAATCGATATTATTAAGCCATTCATTTAACTGTTTTTTGATGCGATTGTCTACTTTCTCGTTTTCTGATAGATATTTGACAAATATCAAAACGCTTGGCTCTTTGTCGCAAATTGGATACTTCTCTAATAAAAGTTTCAGGCTAGTAAAGCATTTAAACCAGTTTGATAGATCGGATTCTGTTAAATATTTTACTTCTTCAGGGCAATGAATCTCGATCGCAGGCTGAATGCGCTTGACCAATTTTTCAATAATTTGAAAATCATTGATTTGCTTGAGAATATTCCATAAATTGATTAACGATTTAACAGTTAATAGATCGGCATCAAATTCAATCAGTCGATCGATACAAGTTTCCACAATCTTTTGAATTTCTGGATTGTGAGACTGCTGTTTGGCAACGCTGATGATAGTAATTTCTTCATTTTGCTCCGCCCCCATCGGCCACCGCACCTGCGTCAATGGAGTCACACTTCCCAGCCAATTTCCCGGAACGAAGCCCTCTACTTTTTTAACTTGTCTGCCAACTTACAAAACGTGGGAAACGTCCGCCGTAACAAGCCTTCCGTATCCAACTCCATCTCGTAGGAAATCACCCCCGGCAACAGCGGAATCGCCGCCTTCAGCTTTCCTGCGGCTGGAATTCCCGGCTTACTCAGTTCCGCCTTAATCTCGTGCAACACCTTCATCAATTCGGCATTACTCTGCACCTGCGGCTCAAACTCCAGAATCTCCACCTCCTGAAGCATTCCCGTCGCCAGTTCTTCCGCATCCGCCTCCGGAATCGTCAACCCGTTAATTTCCATCCGCCAGCGCAGCCAATATTCCCGTTCGACACTACCGAGTTCTCGTTTGAGTTCGTCTACCCCCTGCTGAATCCGTTCCTTTTCCGCCTGTTCGGCCATCCGTTTCGCTTTTTCCTTGCCCGCCAGTTGCTTGTAATACAGTTGAACTTCAGATTGTAAATGAGAGAGGCGATCGCTAATCATTCAAAACTCCAACAGGGTATAACATCGGATACAGTCAACTCTTTATACGTATTGTAGAGCTCCAAATCCAGATAGGCAATGAATTTCCTTTCCCTAAAACCCACATATCCAGGGCAGGCTGAAATTCTACGCCCTCCGAACACTTAGAATATTAGAGCGAGGAGCGATCGAGCGAGACAGAATCTCAGAGAAGGAAAAGGCTTGACTATAGAGCAAATTAGAGCCAAATATGCAGAGTCATAAGGCAAGAAGTTTGGCGATAATCATGACAAATCTCCAAGGTTAGATAAATCTTGATAGCCGCTCACAACACGAACAATTGTAATGGTGTCGCCAACAACTTTGTAGAGGATAATGTAGCTATCGAGAGGAATGCCACGTAGTTCGGGAGCAATTTCAGGATAGGTTCGACCCATATTAGGGAAACTCGTCAGATTTTTACATTTGCGGTTGAATTCCCGAACAAATCGATCTCCTGCGTCGATATTTCGGGTGAGAAAATAATCGAGAATTGCTTGCAGATCTTGACTCGCCGCTTGGGAGATAAGGTAGCGATTCATGAGGCTCCTGCACGACGAGCGCGATCGATCTTTTGTTCGAGTTGGGCGATAACGGTTTCGCTATCTAAAACTTCACCCCGTTCAATTTGATCTAAGCCAATTTTTACTTTCTGTCGGGTTTCTTCGAGCCAGGTAGCATAGTCGTCGCTGAATTTTTGCAATAAAAGCAGGGCGACGGATAGGACTTCTTCTTGGCTGCTGTATCGTCCGGTGGCGAGTTGGGCTTGGATGAGTTGTTCTTGTTCGGGGGAGAGGGTGATGCTCATAGGTGAAGGTGGCGGTAAGGGGTTATTGTACTCGGATAGGAGTGGCTGTACCCTATTCTAACGGGTTGACTGAGTTTGGGTGGTACAAATAATTATTATTGAGACAACTTTAGCATTTACTCGTCTTCAGAAATCCAGCGATCGATTTCTTCTCGATTTTGTTGGTAATAAGTATTAACGGCTTGGAGATCTGCGAGGGTCAGTCCTGGGTAATTATGCAGCAATTCTGCGTCGGTTGCCCCCTGTTGTTGGTAGGTAACGATCGTCCACACGGGAATGCGAGTATCGCGAATTCGTGCCGCACCACCACAAATTCCGGGAGTTTTACGAATGGGTTGGAGCAGCATTTGCACGAACTGAAAAGTTTCTGCTAGGAGTTCATCGGGCAGGGTTTCTAGGGTTTGAAGAAGTTGTTCTTTGACTGTCATTTATTTGCATGATTATCGATGCGATCGCTGCTTTTATTTTATCAGGACCGAAACGCTAATTGCTCCGATTTAGATAGAGATTTTGCAAGCTAGTTAGTTTTTTGTTCGTCTCAGATTAGCTGAAACATAGGTTTTACTCATAGTTGAAAATACTGCAATATGTTCAGTTTTACCTAACATCTTGTACCAATGTCAATAATCGAGGTAGAAACCGGGTTTCTGGCAAAGACTTTGCGTAAAACCCTAAACTTTTCATCAGAAACCCGGTTTCTTTGGGCTTACTGAGCATGGTGCAAGATGTCATTTGTATCTGAAATCTTGCACCAATGTAAATTAGGGGTTGTTCGTGGGGTGAGGGCGGGTTTATTTAACCTGTTTGCTGCGTTGAAAATCGTTGGTGAACCCGCCCCTACAGAATGGTCGATCGTGGTGCAATATGTCGGTTGTACCGTTTTTTCCCATCAAGATGCTCCTCCAATTTGAATGTCTTTCACTCGCACCGGCACGCAAGCATGAGTCATTTGAGCTATCTGCATCGGTTCGCCTTTGCCGCAAATATCCGTACCGCATTGCACTCGCTCTGAAGCAGGCCCGATCGCATCTATTTTATTCCAAAAATCCGTCGTCATCGAATGATAAGTTACATCCTTCAACATTCCGACAACCTTGCCTTTTTCCACCTTCCAAAAAGCATCGCCGCCGAATTGAAAATTGCGCCGCTGTTGGTCGATCGAAAAACTGCCAATCCCGTCAATTAAAATCCCCTCTTCCGTATCGGCAATCATCTCATCTAAAGTAGCAGTATGGCTGCCGCCATCCGCCCCCGGTTCCAATCCTAAATTGGGAATTCTCACCATCGGCACGCTCGACCAACTATCAGCACAAGCAGCGCCGTTGCTGCTACTTTTTCCGAGACGGTAAGCTGTTTCTCTGTCGGTGAGGTAATCAACAAGAATTCCATCTTTTACGACGTACCAATCTTGCGATTTGACGCCCTCATCATCGTAACCCATCGTACCGCGACCCGCAGGCTGAGTTCGATCGCACTTAAAGTTCACCCAAGGCGCGGCGTATTGCAGTTTATTTAACTTATCGGTAGTTGCAAAACTGGTGCCTGCAAAATTAGATTCGTAGCCGTACACTCGGTCTAATTCTGTGGGATGTCCGACGGATTCGTGAATCGTCAAAAACAAATTTGTCGGTTTGAGAATCAGCGATTTGCAAATACCCGCAGGCGCTTTGGGGGCGTGAACTTTCTCAATTGCTTCGGCAGCAACTCTATCTATTTGACTCAGCAAATCTTCGGGTTTAATGTGCTCGTAACCGATATTTAAAGGCGGGCGATCGTAATTGCGTTTTTGGGCATCGCCGCTAGCAATTGCCATGCAGCCAAAACCCGGATAGCTGCGGTAAATAGTTTGTTCGATGAGCGAACCTTCGGTAGAAGCAAAAACTTTATCTTCGCGATTGAATCGCAGGAAAGACCAAGCTTTTTTGACGCCTTTTTCGCTGTAGGAAAGCAGTCGATCGTTGATGTTTACCAGCAATTCTGCTTTTTCTGCAACCGGGACGGAAAAAGGATCGATTTCAATGGGAGTAACGTATTTATCGACATATTTTTCAACTGGAACTAATCGCACTGGTTCTTTTTGAGTCAAGCGGCTGCCCTTCGCAATTTCTACAGCTAAAGCGACGATTCTTGCTACTTCTTCCGGTGTTTTGTTGTGGCTGGCGGCAAAACCCCAAGCCCCGTCTAAAAGTACCCGCACGCCAAAACCAGAACTAACATTATCGGAGAGATTGCTTAAGGATCGATCGCGCGCGTAAAGATATTGGCTGCGGTAACTGCAAAAACGCACGTCACCGTATTCGCAGCCTGCTGTTTTAATCAAATCTACGGCTAAATTTGCCAACTCGATCGCGGAAATTTTTGCAGTTAAAAGTACCATAGTTATGAGTCATTAGTAATCAGTCATTAGTTATTATAACATTCAGATCCCCCCTAGCCCCCCTTAAGAAGGGGGGGACCGGAAGTGGATTCAAAATCTTCCTTTTTCAGGGAGATTTAGGGGACTGGAATTGCATTCAAAATCTTGCTTTATCAGGGAGATTTGGGGGACTGGAATTGCATTCAAAGTCCCCCTTCTTAAGGGGGATTTAGGGGGATCTAGATTATCGCGTATTCCGACAGCCCGACAGGGGTTTAAACCCCTCGTCTCATAGCGCAAGTCCTCTAAAAGAGGACTGAAGAATTCACCCTATTAATTCCGCGCGCATCGTAATTATTCATCTCTCTTCTTTCTCTCTGCGTCCTCTGCGTTCTCTGCGGTAAAATAATTCCAACTGATATCTTGCACGACAGTTAATTAGGGGTTATTCGTGGGGCGGGGGCGGGTTTATTTAACCTGTTTGCTGCGTTTAAATCTGTTGGCGAACCCACCCCTACAGAATTATGGAGAATGGTGCCTGATGTCAGTTCCAATAAACCAGAAATAATATCAGTCCTCTTTCAGATCATCCCACGGGCGTAGCACACCCGTTATGAATCACAGAAACCCTTTCCCCCCCCTCCCCCCCCTCGGTTTTCTGAGGAGGACTTTAGCTATAAGCCAGGGAATTAATTCCCTGGCGGTATTTCGGGTTGCGCGATCGAATCCAAACAATTTCAATCTAAATCCTGCAAAACTCCAGTCAAAATTTCCACAATTTTATCGATATGTTCCTTCTCAATCACCAGCGGAGGCGACAAAGCAATAATATCGCCAGTCGTGCGAATCAACAAACCGCTTTCATAGCACTTCACAAAACAATCATAAGCGCGTTTTCCAGGCTTGCCCGCGATCGATTCTAATTCAATTCCCGCCACAAGTCCCAAATTCCGCACGTCAATTACGTGGCGCACGCCCTTCAAAGAATGCACGGCGTTTTCCCAATAACCGGATATCTTATCAGCTCGATCGAACAACTTTTCTTCTTCGTAAATATCCAGCGTTGCCAAAGCAGCAGCGCAAGCTACGGGATGCCCTGAATAAGTATAACCGTGGAACAGTTCGATCGCATTTTCTGGAGCATTCATAAACGCATCGTAAATGCCCTCTTTCACGAACACCGCCCCCATCGGAACCGTACCGTTAGTGATTCCTTTCGCCACCGTTACGATATCGGGAGTTACCCCAAAATATTCCGTAGCAAAACTCGCGCCCAAACGTCCGAAGCCAGTAATTACCTCATCAAAAATCAGCAGGATTCCGTACTTATCACAAATCGATCGCAGTTTTTCTAAATAGCCTTTTGGCGGAATCAAAACTCCCGTAGAACCGGCCACGGGTTCCACAATTAATGCTGCAATATTCGACGCATCGTGCAAAGCTACAATCCGTTCCAATTCATCTGCTAAATGCGCGCCCCATTCCGGTTGCTTGCGGCTGAAAGCATTGTGTTCTAAATTGTGAGTGTGCGGCAAATGATCGACTCCCGCCAGCAAACTGCCGAAAAACTTGCGGTTGATACCGATACCGCCGACAGAAATTCCTCCGAAATTGACACCGTGATAACCCCTTTCCCTTCCGATCAATCTTTGTCGAGTTCCTTCACCTTTTGCCCGGTGATAAGCAATCGCAATTTTCAAAGCTGTTTCTACCGATTCCGAACCCGAATTAGTATAAAAAACGCGATCGAAATTACCTGGAATCATCTTAATTAAACGTTCGGCTAATTCAAAAGCAGCCGGATGCCCCATTTGAAAAGCCGGGGAATAATCCAAACCTAAAACCTGTTGGCGAACAGCTTCAGCAATTGTCTCGCGCCCGTGTCCCGCATTCACGCACCACAGCCCCGCCGTTCCATCTAGAATCTCTCGATTGTCATGACTTGTATAGTGCATATTTTTTGCCGCTACTAACAATCGCGGATTGGCTTTAAACTGGCGGTTTGCTGTAAACGGCATCCAATAAGCGTCGAGATTTGTCACTGTTTTTTATCCTTTTATATTGATGCTTTTGCTTTCAAAATATAACTCGATTTGGAGGGACGTTCGATCGCTGCTTATTATAATTTTACAAATTCCGAGCTAGGGATTGAGAGATTGAGAGATTTTAGATTTTAGATTGGGGGATTGAGAGATTGAGAGATTGAGAGATTGAGAGATTGGGAGAATTACTAACTATCAACTCTTACAGGAGTCAGGAGGAAAAGGGGGAGAATTACCAATTACCAATTACCAATTACCAATTACCAATTACCAATTACCAATTACCAATTACCAATTACCAATTACTAACTGTCAACTATCAACTGTCAACTGTCAACTGTCAACTGTTACCTATGTCTTTGCCTAATTGGAATTTCAATCCAAAACTCAGCCCCATTACCCGGTTCAGAAAAAAACTTCAGGCTGCCTCCATGCTTTTCCACAACAATTTGATAGCAAATAGAAAGTCCCAAGCCCGTACCCTTACCCACTTCCTTAGTAGTAAAAAACGGATCGAAAATCCGCTTTTTAACCGTATCCGGTATCCCGATACCATTATCCCTAATTTTCACGATCGCCCTTGACTTGTCTTCGTTCATTTTAGTAGCAACAACAATCGCGAGTTGCTGTCCGTCAATTCCCTTTGAAACCCGGTGTTTCTCAGCTTCTTGCAAAGCATCGATCGCGTTGCCAAAAATATTTATAAACACTTGATTTAGCTGCCCCGGATAGCATTCCACCCGCGGCAAATTCCCGTATTCTTTAACAACGTTAATTACCCTCAATTGTGAATTGCTATTCAAACGGTGCTGCAAAATCATCAGCGTGCTGTCAATTCCTTCATGAATATCAACTTGTTTCATCTCCGATTCATCAAGGCGCGCAAAATTTCGCAAATTCAAAACAATCTGGCGGATGCGTTCGGTTCCTAAAGACATCGAACTCAATATTTTTGGCAAATCTGCCGCGACAAATTCCAAATCGATCTCATTAGCCCAAGCTTTAATGTGAGGCGGAGGTTCTGGATATTCCTGCTGGTAAAGCTCCATTAAACTGATAATATCTTTACTGTATTGGCTGGCATAAGAAAGATTGCCGTGGATAAAATTGACAGGATTGTTAATTTCGTGAGCCACACCAGCCACCATTTGTCCCAAACCTGACATTTTTTCCGTCTGAATCAGTTGAGATTGAGTTTTTTTAAGTTCTCGCAGAGTTCGCTCTAATTCCTCTGCTTTGTGTTCTGAAATGCGCATCAAATATACTCCTACCGCCAGCATTCCCGCCGCCGCTAACCCCACTCCCACAATCGCTAAAGCTAGTTGATTTGCCGGTGCAAAAGCCTCATCCTGCTGCATCTCCGACAGCAAAGCCAAATTGCGCTTGTCCAGCCAGCGATACACTCCAATTACAGGTATTTTTTCATAATTCAAATAAAGTCCGTAACCATCTATACCCCTCACAGCCTTATCAATTCCTTCGCTGCGAACTTCCTCAGAGGATACTCCTACTCCGGCATTTTCTCCTGATATCAGCCTGTACTTGCCTGCAAAATTTCCTACTAAATAAGTTTTACCTGTCCGATCTAAACCGGTGCGTTCCCGAATAATGCTATCTATCCTCTCTAAACTCAAATTAGTTGCTAATAATCCGATCGCATTATTATTGCGATCGAACACTGGTACGCTCAAGGTACTTGTCGGCTGCCCGGTGACGGGAGAAGTATAAAAAGTTGAAACAAATTCGTTGTTGTTACCCAACTGTGTAAAATTTGATGTTGTTTCATAACTGCCTTCGCGCAATTTATTAGTAGAAACAATAATTTGACCGCTATTGTTGAGGAGAAAAATTTCTTGCAGGTTTGGCTGGAGTTCGGCAGCTTGCTGCAAATATTGCCTGAGTGCTGTATGGGCAGTTTGATATTCCTGTTTAGACGGCGTCTGAGTTAGCAGCTTCTGTGTGGAGGTTTGAAATTCTGACGAGTTATTAATCAACATAAAAATCCGTCTTTGGTCGTCAAACCACCGATCTAGTTCGCCTTCTTTGAGAGTAGCAGCAATGCTTAATTGATTGAAAGCAAGCCGCTTTAATTCATTTTTAGTCCTAGCCCAGGCAAAATATCCGACAACTGTTACAGTCGCTAGCGACACCAACAAAAAAACCGTAGAAAGCTTAACGGTTAAGCTTGCGCGCTTAAATTTCATGCCTCGGCATCCAATTTAAAATAGTTGACAGTTGATAGTTGATAGTTAATAGTTGACAGTTTCTAGGGTTCGATCTGGAAAGGTGCCCCCGTGCCTGCCCTCAGTTGATAGTTGACAGTTGTAAAGTTGACAGTTGAGAGTTGCCAGTCGATGGTTGCTAGAAAACAGCGAATTTTTTCAACTTTTGACAATTGAAAATTGACAGTTATCAACTATTAACGATCGAGCATCAGGTCGGTTTGACACTGTTAAGATCGATCGCAAATATAGATGCAGTTCAACAGTCGATCGCGAGTAAAAAACAACAACTCTCAACTCTCAACTATTCTGTTGCTAGCTGGCGGTGGAAATAGCAAGTTCTGGCTGCAACAAACCCGACAGCATTTTCACCGGACGATCGCCGTAAGGCCAGGCAAAAGCGTGGCGGAAAGCTGCTTCTTGACAAGCTTGCAACTGCCGGAAATCAATAATATCTAAGGTCAATAAATTCTCGTACTCGAAGGGCAACCGCACGTTGTGCAATCCCGCATTATCAGTGCAAATCGCAATATCTACACCCGCTGCAAAACACCGATCGAACACTACTTTCAAATCGCGCATATCCTCCAACGTTCCCGTTTTCAAATATGTAGTCGGGCAAACTTCCAAGCATTGCCCCCTGCGAGCGACTTCAGGCAACAATTCTGGATATTTTAGCGGAATTTGAATGCCGTGACCGATGCGCATCAGATAAGGCAATAACTCGGGATAGCAGCCAGAATTAGTTTCGTAAAGGTGGCCGGTAGTTTTGATGCCGATCGACCTTGCGTACTCGTACAATCCTACAAATTCATCCAGTCGCTCGCCAATACAATCATCGCCCCCAGCCAGATCGATCGCGCAGATATATTCTCGCTTTTGTGCCGCCAAATCTACGATCGCCCGATTCACTTCATAGGGCAAACGCGAGTGCATGCACAAAATTTGACTGGTAACAATCGGACAGTCGCTAGTCTGGCTTGCCTTGCCTACAACCTCCACAATTTCTGACATTAAATCGATGCGATCGGACTGTGGCAAATGTTCGGGAGTGCGCAAATAAGGCGTGTAGCGCAATTCCAAATAAGCCAAATTTTCAAATACGTAAGCCCCCCGCATCAACCGATAAATAAAATAAGGTAAAGTCTCAGCAGTTTGAACGCTTTCTACCAAGGTATGCAGTTCCAAATATTCGTTAAGAGTATTGCGCGGGCGAGTGTAAAATTCCTCAAAATCCGAGTAATCTTGAAAGCGGTTAGCTATCTCAGCATTATGGCGATCGAAATAGCGCCACAACACCCGAGGTACAACAGAACCGCCCAAATGGCGGTGCAACTCAGCGTGTAAAGTCATATTTTTCCCTTCAACAAGAGTGGGGAGGGGAGACGGGGGG
>JAAUPF010000146.1 GCA_012034575.1 Richelia sp. CSU_2_1
CTTTTCCTTCTACTGGATACCACAGTAAATTACCCGCTACGAAGACATCAGCAATCGGAGCAAATAACAGTTCTAAGTTTTCTTTGATCCAGACGATTAATCGAAAATGTTCGGTATTGTCTGACATTGGTTCTCCGTTGTCATCGGGGTAGATGATTTGCGATTTTTCGGGAGATTGCAGTTGTGTAACCATTGCTTTTTTTCCCTAGTTTGCTAGTTAATTTAGTGGAAAGGTGCGCAGTGCGCACCCTACAAATAGAGTTTGTGCGTAAGTCTTATAACTGTCAACTGTCAACTTAAACGAGTTTTGAGTTTTAAATTTTGAGTTTTGAGTATTGACTCTTCTTAATTCAAAACTCAAAACTCAGGGCGAGCACGGGGGCATCCCCTCCGCTTCGCTTCGCCCCTACTCCCAAACAACTGTCAATTGGCTATTGCTGCAAAAGATTTTTCATCCAATCTATGCCAGTCAAATTAGCCGTATCGCGAATAATCAAGAAAATTCCCAAACCCAACAACAGCATCAAACCTGTTTGCATGACATTTTCCTGAATGCGGTTCGGCAAAGGTTTGCCCCGCAATCCTTCGATGAGCAGAAAAGCTAGCTGACCGCCGTCCAACGCAGGCAGCGGCAAGATATTAATTACGGCTAAATTGATGCTAATTAGCGCGGCAAATTGAAACAAATTCCCCGCGTCCGATCGCGCGATTCCCGCACCAATTGCTACAATAGCTACAGGCCCGGATAACTGTTCTGCGGTTTGGCTGAAATTGCTCACCAACTGACCGAAACCTTGAACTGTCAGCTTGACAATTCGCTCGAATTCGATCGCCCCTTTGCTAAAGGCTTCTACAATATTTCTAGCCCTCTGCCGCACTACAGTACCGTTAGAACTTAGCTGCACGCCGATGCGGCCTTTGCCGTCGGGTCCCAAATCGGGAGTTACCGTCACAGACAGTTTTTGTTCTTGGCGCTGAATTTCCATCGCCAGGGGTTGTTGGGGATGATTTTGAATTTGGGCGACTAGGGTTTTGACTGCTTCGCGGTTCGCGCCCAATTCTTCGCCGTTAACCGATAGAACGATATCTCCCGATTTAATTCCGGCTTTGGCCGCGGCGGAACTTACAGCCGTTGCAACTTCCGGAACTCTCACTCCGGGAAGGAAGTTCATTTCTGCTGCCCCGACGGTGCCGAGTTGCACCACCAGCAGGAAGTAAGCAAAAATTAAGTTGGCAATAACTCCCGCGCTAATGACGATCGCCCGATCGAGTACGGGGCGATTCCGCAGCAAATCCGGGTCGTTTGGGGGAATATTGCTGTCGGGATCGTCGTCGGGAAAACCTACAAAACCGCCCAGGGGAAAGCCTCGGAGGGCGTATTCAGTTTCCGGGCCTTGATATTTCCAGAGGATGGGGCCAAAACCGATGGAAAAGCGGTTGACGTGAATGTGTTGCAGTCTTGCCGCCAAGAAATGGCCGAGTTCGTGGACGACAATCAGGAGACCTAAAACTGCGATCGCTGCCAAAACTGACATGAAGGATTCCAGTAAAACTTTAATTTGACTTTGACCTATTTTAATATCTTTTTAAGGTCGGCGGCTTGAGAGCGACTATTTTCAGTCACACTGGAATGTATCGCTTTCAGTTTCAGTCCGACTTCGCGTTCGAGGATGCGATCGCTCTTGCATTGCCAAACCCCAATTGCCAAACCCCAAGTTCGATCGTACATTAATTTAACTGCAAAACAAATTTCAATTACAGATTCCCAATTACCCATTCCCATTACCCGTTACCATTTTATGAAACAAACTTCTTTGAATGTTGTCGCGATTTCTGTGTTCGCAATTACCATTTCAACATTATTAGGTCCTGCATTCAACCTGCCGCCTGCCGTACCCGCGATCGCCACTTTTTGCCTGTTGGGGTTAGCCACTTTAGATAGTTTTCAGTGGCAAGGTCAAGGCGGTACAATATTATTAGATTTGCTGGCCGGAAGTTCCAAAGAAAGGCGCGATCGTATCCTCCACCACGAAGCCGGACACTTCCTCGTTGCCCACCTTTTGGGTATTTCTATAACGGGCTACGCCCTCAACGCTTGGGAAGCCTTCAAACAAGGCCAGTCAGCCCAAGGAGGCGTCCGATTTCAAGACGGAGAATTAGCATCTCAATTGCAAAATGGCACTCTTTCATCCCAAGTTTTAGATCGTTACTGTACTGTTTGGATGGCCGGAATCGTAGCAGAAAACATAGTCTACGGCAATGCAGAAGGAGGGGCAGAAGACCGCACTAAAATTAGCGCAATTTTAACTCAACTGCGGCGTCCCAGTACCGAAATCAAACTCAAACAAAACTGGGGTTCTCTGCAAGCAAAAAACCTCATCGAAAGTCACAACTCAGCTTACCAATCCCTAGTAGCAGCAATGGAAAAACGAGCTACCGTCACTGAATGTTGCGACATTATCCAGCAAAATTTAAATTCAACAGTTGACAGTTGACAATTGACAATTGACAGCGAGAGTTTGCAACCAGGGACAATGGACTATTGAGGCTTGCCAGCGATCGAATCTCAACTCAAAACTTTGCTTCAATTCAAAACTCAAAACTCAAAACTCCCGAATAACTATCAAAATCATGTCAGAATCAAATTTGTCTCCAACAAAACTGCTACCAGCCAATGAAAACATAGAAAAATTGCTGTGGCTGTTTGGTTTCCGCATCGACCCCGGAACAGAAGAACCGAATTTATACACTTTAATTGCCTATGGAGAGCGAGAATTGCCTTTAGTAGTCGGCGGTCAACTGGTATTTTTTACCCGCCCGGAACTAGCGATTAACGCTCTCCAATTGTGCGGGATCGATGTCAGCGAACTGGGAACGCCGCCCTCAGAAATAGACGCAATCTGCGATGTGGCAGAAACTCTTTACTTGCTAGATGCAGAAGATGTTGACGAATCGGATACAATTCTCGATTGTTTGAACGCGCTGTTCGATTTGGTTAAAGCTACATCAATCCCGATGCCGACTGAGTACAAGCGAGTGCTTTATGCCTTTGCCGATTATCTAAATTTCGAGCAAGAGTTTGCCGGGTTTTTTGCTGAAGAAGATATCCAGCGATCGGAAATTGTCAATGCTATTTTGTGGTGCGTCGGGGCAATTTCAGCTAAATCTAAATTGCTAACTTAAATAATGGGTAATGGGTAATGGGTAATTGGTAATGGGTAATTGGTAATTGGTAATTGGTAATTGGTAATTGTCAACTCTTCCCTCTTCCTTCTTCCTTCTTCCTTCTTCCTTCTTCCTTCTTCCTTCTTCCTTCATTAAAGGAGTTCGATCGATGACTGCAACAGATATGCGCTTGTGGACTGTAAGTGAATACCGCCGCATGACCGAAACAGGTATTCTCGATCCAGATGAACGAGTCGAATTGATTGACGGGCAAATTATTTCAATGAGTGCGAAAAATCCTCCCCACGCAGCAACTAATCTCTGTGCGGCAAACTATCTGAGAAATCTGTTATTAGGACTGGCTTTAATTCGCATCCAAGATCCGGTTACTTTGAGTGCAATTTCAGAACCAGAACCGGATATTGCTGTGGTGCAAATCGAGCCAAGATTTTACCAGGATTTTCACCCCGCACCTGCTAATATTTTTCTGTTGGTAGAAGTAGCTGACACTACTTTAGAAAGAGATCGAAACCGCAAAGCATCGGCTTATGCTAGGGCGGGAATTGCTGATTATTGGATACTTGATGTTAATGCGCGACAAGTTTATGTTTTTCGCGAACCTGCAGGCGGAAGTTACCGACAAGAAACAATATTTAATGAAGGTGATGTTTTGTCAATGCTGGCATTTCCCGAGATAGAAGTTCTGATTTCGCAACTGTTTCCTTAATATAATAGTTCGGAATGTTTTAACCGCAGAGGGCGCAGAGGGCGCAGAGAGAGAGAAGAAAGAGAAGAGAGAGATAAATAATTCCAATTTATAAATTTTCAGGATCGGCGCGATCGCTCCAGTAAATTAAGTCATCGGACGAATACCGAGTTATACTCCTATTACTAAACTACCGCCTGTCAAATAACCCCGCAACTAAAATTTATGAGCAACACTTCTCCTCCTCCCTCAGACTCAAACAACCCCGCAACTAAAAAACTAAGCTTCTCTACTAAACTAGCTTACGGGGCCGGCGACCTCGGCCCGGCAATCACGGCTAATGTTTTGGTTTTTTTCCTGCTGTTTTTCTTTACCAATGTAGCTGGTTTAGCAGCAGGTTTAGCCAGCAATATTTTACTAATTGGCAAAATTTGGGATGCTGTAAATGACCCCATTGTAGGGGTGTTGAGCGATCGCACTTCTCACCCCTGGGGCCGCCGCTATCCTTGGATGGTATACGGGGCAATTCCCTTCGGTATTTTCTTCTTTTTGCAGTGGATTGTTCCCAGCCAAAATCCGACAATTCTGTTTTGGTACTACGTTGTTATTGCTATTTTATTCAATACCGCTTATACTGCCGTCAACCTTCCCTACACTGCCCTCACTCCCGAACTCACTCAAGACTACAACGAACGTACTAGCCTGAATAGTTTTCGGTTTGCTTTTTCGATCGGGGGCAGCATTTTGTCGCTGATTTTAGCACAAATTATCTTTGCAGCATTCAAAGCCAGTCCGATCGAACAATATATCGTATTGGGTGCAATCTGTACGGTGATTTCAGTATTGCCTCTGTACTGGTGCTTTTTCGGAACGCGCCAACACGTCTTCTCTCAACGACAAGAAAATCCAATATTAGAAGATGCTTCAACATCGCTACCTATTAAAGAACAGTTGCGCATTGCGTTCAACAACCGCCCTTTTTTGTATGTAATTGGCATTTATTTGTGTTCTTGGCTGGCGGTGCAATTAACTGCTTCGATTTTGCCTTATTTTGTCATCGACTGGATGAAACTGCCCTCCTCAACTTTTACGCAAGCAGCGATCGCAGTTCAAGGTACTGCCTTAGCTATGCTATTTGTGTGGAATAAAGTCAGCGAGAGGTATGGAAAAAAAGCTGTTTATTTTATGGGCATGAGTTTGTGGATGATCGCCCAAGCCGGACTGTTTTTCTTGCAACCGGGACAAGTCGCGCTGATGTATGTTTTAGCAGTAATGGCTGGTGTCGGAGTTTCTACTGCTTATTTAGTACCTTGGTCGATGATACCGGATGTAATCGAACTCGATGAATTGCAAACCGGAGAAAGGCGGGAAGGCATTTTTTATGCGTTTATGGTACTGCTGCAAAAAATCGGATTGGCCCTGGGTTTGTGGTTGGTAGGACAAGCATTAGAAGTAGCTGGATTCCTTCCTACAGTTCCGGGACAGCCACCACCAGTACAGCCGGATTCTGCATTGCTGGCGATTCGAGTGGCGATCGGACCGCTGCCGACAATTGCTTTAATTCTGGGCATGATTTTAGCCTATTTTTACCCGATTACTCGCGAAGTTCATGCAGAAATTTTGTTGAAACTTCGAGAAAGGAAAGCGGGAAATTCAGAAATTGTGTAGCTTTTTTTGGGTAATTGGTAATTGGTAATTGGTAATTGGTAATTGGTAATTGGTAACTATCGATCGCCCTAATGATTCTATCTGTAGGGTGCGCACTGCGCACCGCAACCGCTACTAATAGTATCAAACTACCTAGCAAAAACAAATCCCTAGATTCCAAACAATATCTAGGGATTGTATTTAAAAATAATTGGCAGAGGACTGAAGTCCTCACTACGAACGTGGAAGGCGAATTTACCTCGGTGCTAGCTGTTTTTTCGGTAACTCGGTGTATCGCGCTACGATTTTGCGAAATTCGTCGCCGTCCATCGTTTCTTCATCCAACAGCGTTTCCACAAGTTTGTCTGTTAAAGCGCGGTTTTCGCGGATGATGCGACGGGCTTCTGCGTAGCAATGAAAGGCGATTTCCCGCACTTGCCGATCGATCTTAGTCGCCATTTCTTCGGAATATTCGCTGCGCGATGTCCATTCTCTGCCCAAAAACACCTCGTTATTCGGAGTTTCTAAAGCCACAGGCCCCAACTCCGACATCCCGTACAGCGTTACCATCTCTCTCGCTAAACTGCTGACTTTTCGGATATCGCTGCCGGCACCGGTGTCGATTTCATCTTCACCGTAGATTTCTGCCTCCGCCGCGCGTCCCCCCAAAGCTACTGTAATTCGGTTTAACAGCAAAGCCCGACTTCTCAAACCCTCGCTGTCGAGCATTTCATCGTCCATTATAAAGCTGGTAAAGCCTTCAACACCGCCGGAACGAGGAATGATCGTGACTTTTTCTACCGGATCGGCATTTTTCAGCATGGTTGCGACTAATGCGTGTCCGACTTCGTGGTATGCTGTCATCCACTTTTTCTTGCTGTCCAGCAGCGGATTGAGGGTAAGACCGATCGTAATTCGATCGATCGCGTCATGAATCTCTAAATTAGTAATAGTTTCTTTGCGCCGCCTTGCTGTCAGAATTGCCGCTTCATTCAACAAGTTCGACAAGTCAGCACCAGAAAAACCCGGAGTGCGGCGGGCGATAGTTTCTAAAACTACTTCAGGATCGAGTTTTTTGTTGCGGGCGTGAACTTGCAAAATCCCCAAGCGCCCTTTGTAACTGGGCAAATCTACCGTTACCTGGCGATCGAACCTGCCGGGTCGCAACAGCGCTGTATCTAGCACGTCCGGGCGGTTGGTAGCTGCAATCACGATCACGCCGCTGTTTCCCTCAAAGCCGTCCATTTCTGTCAGCAACTGGTTGAGGGTTTGTTCGCGTTCGTCGTTACCGCCGCCGATACCCGCGCCCCGCTGTCTCCCCACGGCATCTATTTCGTCGATGAAGACGATGCAGGGAGCATTTTCTTTAGCTTTGCGGAACAAGTCGCGGACGCGGGAAGCACCCACACCGACGAACATTTCGACAAATTCCGAACCTGAAATGCTGAAGAAGGGAACGCCTGCTTCCCCTGCAATTGCTTTGGCCAGCATGGTTTTGCCGGTTCCTGGAGGTCCGACTAACAACACTCCCCTGGGGATTTTGGCACCGATGGCGTTGAAGCGTTCGGGTTTTTTGAGGAAGGTGACAACTTCTTGCAATTCTTCTTTAGCTTCTTCGATACCTGCTACGTCGTCGAACATCACCCCGGTTTTGGCTTCCATCTGGAATCGAGCTCGGGATTTGCCGAAATTCATGGCATTTCCTTGGGATTGGGTCGATCGGCGCAGGATTGCCATCAGCACCGCCAGCACTGCGAAAATTACTAGCAAGTTTACAGCTAAACTGACGGCGGCACTGTTGTCGGGTGTTTGTTTGACTTCAAAGTCGATTTCTTTGTTGGCGCGGATTTGCGCGTAAAGTTCGCGGTTGTTGTAGTCGAACAAAGTAACAATTTGGGTCGGTTCGGTTGATTTTTGCCCTTCTAGCCTGACTCTGGCTGTTCTTTGGAGCTCGTCTATTTCGATTTTGCTGACTTGTCCTTTTTCTATTTTGTCGATCAGTTGGCTGTAACTCATGGTGTTGGGCGCGCTGTCGGCAAAAGCTGGGGCCGAAAGCAATATTCCTTGAGAAATCACCAAACTGCCCAGGATGCGCCAAAGATGCTGTCCGGGAATTGATTTTTTAGGACTGGAACCAGACTTGTCTTTTTTGGCGGTGAGATGTCCCAGCCATGAGTGTTTCCAATAATTTTTCATATTGCTTTGCCCTAAGTTGAAGACTGCCAAGATTGACCGCTCTTGGTTGGGTGCGTTCATTTATTTTAACAAGAGGGTGGTAGGTAGTAGGTGGTAGGTGCTAGGTCTGCCTCAATCTAAAATCTAAAATCACAAATCCAAAATCGATAGTGCCAGCCTTGGGAGCGATCCGCCCGATTAATTCCTCAATCTAAAATCTAAAATCACAAATCTCAAATCGATTGACACTTGCCGATCGCACTTGCTAGATTAGTCATAGTCGTAATGAGTCCGATTTAGTGAAGCGTTTATTGTTCTCAAAACCTATGGTAAAGATTGTCGGTATTGGTGGAAGTTTGCGAGCTGGCTCCTACAGCCAGTTAGCGTTGAAGGTCGCAGCCGATCGAGCTGCAGCCTGGGGTGCAGAAGTTGAAGTCTTGGACTTGCGATCGCTCGATTTGCCCTTCTGCGATGGCGATAATGATTATCATCAATACCCTGATGTCGAAAAGCTGCGGGAGGCGGTGAAATCAGCAGACGGTTTGATTTTGGCAACGCCGGAGTACCACGGTAGCGTCAGCGGCGTGCTCAAAAACGCGCTGGATTTGATGAGTTTCGAGCATTTGGATGGAAAAGTTGTCGGTGCGATTAGTGTTTTGGGAGGACAATCCAACAACAATGCACTTAACGATTTGCGAACTATTTTGAGATGGGTGCACGCTTGGGTAATTCCCGAACAAATCGCGATCGGGCAAGCTTGGAAAGCTTTTAATGCTGATGGTAAACTGTTGGATGAAAAGCTCTCTGAAAGGTTCGATGGTTTTGCTCGGAGTTTGGTAGAAAATACGGCAAAATTGCGGGGACTCTCTGTTAAAAGCTTGCAGGCTGTATAAATTTAATGTTTAGTTTGTAGTGAGGACTAAAGTTCGCTCGCAAAATAGAAGCGAGAGGACTTCATTCTTCACTACGAACCGGAATTACGGTTCAACACTTTCATGTAAACCCGATCGCACCTTTTCGTTTCAACACCCGTTTCCTGCTGGTATCCGCTATTTTCATACATTTTCACAGCTTCTTTCAATACCGTAGCAGTTTCGATCCAGATTTCATCGAAGCCCCGATCGGCAATTTTACTTTCCAATGCTTGCAGTAAAAATTTGCCCAAACCTTGCCCTCTTACCGCAGGTAAAATATACATTTTGCGAATTTCTACAGCATTATTTCCACGATCGATTGGATAGTAAGCCGCCGTACCGACGATGTTTCCTTCGCGTTCTACTACCCAAAATTCTCCGCCCTTAGTATGATAATATAGTTCTACATCGTAAACATCTCGATCGGCTCCGCAAGGTTCGCATTGCAAACCGTACTCTGCTAAAATATCTTTAATTAAATGAAACGCATCAGCTCGATCGCGCGTTTCCCAAGAACGAATTAAAAAATCGCGGTATTTAGTTTTCATTTGCTGCCACAATCATATTGTTTTGTAATCTTACCAACTGCAAAATAGCACCCATCTTAATTAAAACTCTACTCTCAACTGTCAACTCTCAAGCACCCATCTTAATTAAAACTCTACTCTTAACTGTCAACTGTCAACTGTCAACTGTCAACTCTCAACTCTCAACTCTCAACTCTCAACTGTCAACTGTCAACTATCAACTGTCAACTGTAAATTTAGCTGTGAATTCTAGGTTGCGGGTACACAGTCGCCAGCAACTCGCTTTCAACTAATGATAATTCTTGCAACCTGTCGGCCACCAAATCCGGAGCGAAATAAGTTGTTGCCAAAATCCAATAAACGCCGTAATGGCGGGCTTCCGAAGCCTTTAAACCCCGATAAAACTCAGCCAATTCTCGATCGGGACATCGATCGCCCAACAGTCCCAAACGTTCGTGACTGCGTGCTTCTATTAAAGCAGAAACCAGCAAAGAATCCAAGAGTCGATCGGGTTCTTGTTTGCGAATTTGACTCGACAAACCAGCACCGTAGGGAGGAGCCTCCAAAGGGCCCAAAGCAATATTCCGTTTTTCTAAGTGCTGGTTGACTAGCTCGAAATGCTCCAATTCTTCGCGAGCGATCGCTGTCAGCATCCTGACTAATTTAGCATGAGAGGGATAGCGAAACATTAAATTGAGCGCGACTCCCGCCGCTTTCCGCTCGCAGTGAGAATGGTCTAACAAAATTGTATCTAAATTGGCGATCGCCTGTTGCACCCAATCTTCGGAAGTCGGCTGTTTCAAAAATTTAATAATTGGCAGGTTATTAGTCATCAGTCATCAATCATTAGTTATTAGTTATTAGTTATCGGTCATCAGTCATCAGTCATCTCTAGAAACTAGGTTTTTGGTCTATAGCCCGTAAGGATTTCAAATTTTTTTGGAGAGGTCTATTAGTCATCAAAAAAATGGGTGTAGTGTTAACGGATTGACATCTTGTTCGGTAAATCTAGCGTGATTCTTGTAGGGGCGGGTTCGCGAGTATCTATAACGAAAACGAGCGATCCAATAAACCCGCCCCCACCCCGCCTTAAATTGCAATCTACCTCTTTCAGTAGTTATGTAGGATGCGCACTGCTATGTAATGTAGGGTGCGCCATAAGCACCTTACTCCTATTATTGTAGGGTGCTTATGGGCGCACGTTACTCCTTATTGAACGCTCATTAGTTATCCTATTTTACACAAGTTTTCAAACATAGCATAAAGATCGGTAGCAAACTTTTGCGGATTCCACAGCGGCGACAAACTTTCAGGCTTCTTAGACTGAGCCAACTGTTCTCTCACCGCAATTCTAAAATCAGGAACTTGACCCAATTTTACACCCAATTCCACATATTCCTCCCAAGAAAAAGCCGCAGTTTCAACACCCAAAGTTTGCAAAAACGAATAACCCATTCTCGACAAAAACTGTTCTCCAGTTCTCGTCACCACAGGCAAATTAAACCACAAAGCCTCTAAAGTATGAGTACCGCCATTGTAAGGATAAGAATCTAACAGCACATCTGCCAGCACGTAAACCATTCTGTGTTCTTCCTCACTAGCAAATCTCGGCAAAAACTTAATCCGGTGCTTGCTAACTCCTTCAGCTTCGCAAGCTTGATGGTAAGCTCCCTCAAACACCGCAGCATCGCCCAAACCTTTGTGAATTAAAACGCTATCCGGCACTTGCTTGAGAATAGCAATTTGTGCTTTTACTAAATCGCGATTGAATTTTCTGCCGGGGGCGACACACAGGAAAACTACTTGATCTAAACCGATCCGATAAGACCTTCTCAATGCTACTCTATCGACTCCATATCTCTGGAAATTCGCCACCGCTACAAAGGAATCCGGCATCCGAATTAACTGCTCTTTGTAATATTTCTCGCTGCCTTCTGGATGCGTGTGTTTGTCGCAAAGAAAGTAATTGTCTGGCGATATATAGGCAGCATCGAATCCCAGCCAAGAAACGCAAAATCGCGCGGGTTTGCGGTAGAGAATATCGGCATGAACCGGGACGCTGAGAGAATCTAAATCTACTAAAACATCCAATTCATCGCGGTAAATTCTATCGGCTATTTCTGCCGCACTTGCTTGTCCGTTCGGGTAATGTTCCGGCAAGGTCATTTTGCCACAACTCTCAAACATTTGAGTGCGATCGTCCGCTACCATTCTTTCGGAAGCGTACAAATACAAATCGGGGGAAATTGCCGATAATTCGCGCATAATATCGGCACTGCACCAACCCACAGAATGGCGGTTGAAATGATTGGATAAAAAGCCAATTTTTAACTTACTGTTTGGGATGGGGGATGTCAAAATATAATGAGTCGGTTCGGGAGCCTGAGGTGCGATCCATTTCTCAATATATTTATCTGCGATCGCATTGTAAAGTTGAGAATTCGCTGTCACATCATCGCGCAAATAAGGAGTGCTAAATAAAAAATTTGCATAAAGCGCCTTAACTTCCACGGGACTCGCAGCATCTAAATTTGACTGCAAATACGACTCCAACTCCAAAAATCTATCCGCAGCAATTTGATTCAATCCCGACACTTGATAAGTGCTGATAAAGTAAATTGCCGTCATGATTTTATCAGTTTCGCCGCAAATTTGACTGTATTTATGAACGGCTTGCCGCGCCGCAGCCAAATCGCTAGCATCCCTGAGAATGCCGCACAAATGTTGGTGTGCCGCAATAAAATCCGGTTTAATTTCCAGGGCTTTTTGCAGGTGAGGAATCGCTTGTTTGAACTTGCCTTGATAGCGCGAAATAATGCCGATTTGACAGTAAGCTTCGGCTAAATCCGGTTTGAGTTCGATCGCCCTTTGCCATGCCACTACAGCCTCATCCAGCCTGCCCTGCTGCGCTAATTTATCTCCCAAATTAGCGTAAAACTCTACCTCAGCTAAATTAGGATTGATGGCGAGAGCTTTTTGTTGGGCAACAGTTGCGGATTCCAATTGCCCTTGCTGCTTCAAAATTCCGGCCAAATTCCAGTAAGCGGCGGCCAAATCCGGTTTGAGCGCGATCGCTTTTTCGTAATTAACAACAGCTTCCACCAAACGCCCTTGCTTGTAAAGCATACTGCCTAAATTAGCATAAGCCTCAGCAAACTCAGGATTCAGGGAAATTGCGTCAGAATACAGTCGCATCGCCTCCTCAATTTGCCCGGTAGCTTGCTGTACGTTACCCATTGTCACGTAAGCAGGGGCCCAATCCGGCTGCAATTCCAGAGCTCGGCGACAAGCAGCACTCGCCTCTGCTAAATTGCCAACAGAGTAATATTGTTCTGCAACAACCGTCAGCGATGCAGCATCTTCAGATTTCGGTGTTTCAGACTGAGCGTGAAAATCGGGATTCATTTGCAGGCCTATTTGTGCTATGAAATTAAATGTTTAATCTATTACATTTTGCACCTTACCAGTTTTAGCGAAACTGCGGGCGATCGTGAAGGCGAAATTATGAGCGACAACAAACCGGCGCAACGCCAACTCAAAAAAGCGTGGAAACCAAACCTTCTGCTGGGGATACTTCTGTTAGCCCTGACAATCCCCTTACCTTTTGCCCGCGAGACTCTCGCACAGCAGCAAGCAAGCAGTTTGCAGCAGAAGTTATTTCAAACAGCATTGTATTTTACTTTGTATTTTGAAGGCGGATTTAGCAATCACCCGGCCGACAAAGGCGGCAGAACTTACAGGGGCATTCTGCAAACAGAATACGACGCCTACCGCTACCGCCGCGGGCTGCCACCCCTCGACGTGACGCAAATTTCGGAAGCCGAGCTCCTGGAAATCTATAAATATTACTGGGATTCGAGCCTCAGCGGCACGATGCACCCAACTTTAGCGATTGTGATGTTTGACACTGCTGTTAATTTCGGAATTAACAACTCAATTACTTTTTTGCAACAAGCTTTAGGATTGCCACAAACGGGAGTTTTTGATGCCCGTACTAAGGCCGCGCTTAAAGGTGCAAATAACAGAAATACGGCGCTGCAAATGATTAACGAACGGATTATTTACCGCTACCAACGGGTGCGAGAAGATCCGAGTCAGATGGCTTTTTTTCGGGGATGGTTGAGTCGGGATTACAGTTTGTGGGGGTATGTAAATAAGATTAAAAATTAGAATTGCAGTTTTCCTACCTCTTCCGTAGGTTGGGTTGAGCGCAGTGCAACCCAACAAATTGGTGTTGGGCGGAGTGAAACGGAGGGTTCGTTCCCAGGGCCCAACCTACAATTAAGGAATGTGGATATCGTCTAAAAAGATTCTGCCTGCTTCTTTTTGGCTGTTTCTGGATTGCTCCAGGATATTAATAAATTTGGGATTGATACTTACGCTCAAAGTTTCCAAATCGAGATCATCGATCGAAAACAATGCTGCAATAGGCTGACCGTTACGAGTTAAAATGAGTGGCAGTTCATTTTTATCGCCGATGCAAACTTGGTTCCTTTTCTTAATTTCGATCGCGCGGATATCTACATAATTCATTTTAACTATAAAGATTGTGGTCGGGGTCCAGCCAAACAATATAAAAAATATTTTCACTAAAAAATCCATGCACCCGACCGTATTCATTCGCAGATATCTGAAATTGGTAGGGAATATTTACTAACTCATCTTCATTGGGAATGCCGAAGCCATTAGGCTCAGTTGTATCTTGCCAAACTATGCCGTGACAGCGCAAGCTTTTACTTTTATTGTTGATAATTTCTTGAGCTTTCAATTGCGATAAATCTCGCAGCCTTCTCAGTAGAGATGCTAGATATCTCGCATCTCTACCACCCAGTGAAAATTTCTCTTTGTCATCTTGATAGTATCTGAAAGAAAAACTAATTCCTTCCGGTATTTTTAGATCTTGACGCTTGATGCTAGATAAAGATTTCTGGCCGCGTATATCTGCTTTTTTAATTTTTTTCGATGACACGGGTTTTGTAAAACTCTCGCATTAATTCCTTCGTAATAATAGCATGAGAAGGTTCATCTTTTGGCAAGTTTCCTCTTGCTTTAATCCAAGGGTCTTCGCGGCGCACCATCAATTCTAACTCATAAGCATCCAGAAAAAAATACTCATCGAATAACTCGTCTAAGAATTCTTGTACTTCCTGTGGAAATTCGGGTTTGTCAACTTCTTTGAGAATTGGCTTAAACCCAAATTGCTCTTTGTATTCGTAAAATAAAGCCGGGATAGTCGGCCCGTGCATCCAAGCTTCAAAATCTTCATCAAACAGCGGTATGTCTTCAAATGCGAGATACCATGCTTGAGCGTAGTACAAGAGTTTTTGTAGTTTGTGGTTGCTGAGGTAGGAACCTACATCATTTGCGAACCAGATGAAGTAATCAGCGAGCTGTGAAGCTGTTGTTACTGTAGTTAGTGCGGTCATAGGATTCGAGTCAATATGTTGTGAATTATATGATAGCACAGTTGGATTTGGGGCTAGGGATTTTGGTTATAATCCTTTGATATACTGCTTCAATACAGGTGGGAGAGTGTAAAGACTTTCCTGTTTTTCGATCGCACATCGTCGCGATAGAGATTGAAGGGCGTTGACTAAATCTGATGGTAGTATTTGTCCGTTTTGGAGCAATTTTGCTAAGTTGACTGGCTGGTTTTCTGTCGCTAACAATGAGAGAACTTGTTTTTCTATTTCGGAAGCGCGATCGAACTGCTGCTGCAAACTATCTTGCAAATCGTCGGGCAACAATACGGTATCGTTTAATAATAACTCAGTCGCGTCAATTCCCAATTCTTGAATCAGAGTTGCGACGCTTTTTAACCATAAAGGATTTCCTTGGTAGCGGTGAATCAGTGCTTCGCAGCGATCTATTTCTGCTAATCCTTTATCTCTGAGGATTTCCCGTGCGGCTTCAGTGTCTAAGCCAGTCAGTTGTAAAGTACGAATGGGAGTATTTTCGCTGGTAAGTTGCGGAACTTCTTTAGGTGGTTCCCAGCCAACTAGCAAAAAGCAACTTTGATGGGATAATTTTTCTATTTGTTTGAATAGGGAGCGATATGCTGCGGATTCTGGTTTGTATTTTCCTGCCAATTCGCCGCTGCTGAACAGGTTTTGAACGTCATCTAAGACTACTAAACAGCGATGGTTTTGAAAATATTTAATTAAGGGTAATTGTTTCTGGTTGCTTGGGGATGAATCGGGATTTGCTGAGTTGGAAAAAAGCTGTACTAGGTTAGATTGAAATTTATCGAAGGTGGGGAATTCGTCTAGCGCGTACCAAACTACGTATTCAAATTCGTCTTGGATTTGTTTGACGATTTGTACAGCTAGGGATGTTTTGCCGATGCCGCTGATTCCCGTGATGGTGATGAGGCGGCTGTGTTGTTGTAGAATCCAGGTTGTGAGGGTGTCGAGTTCGGGAGTGCGATCGAAGAAATTACCCCAATCCGGCATCTCGCTTAAATCTTGATGCGATATTTCTTGATTTGGTGGTTGTGAATTTGGTATGTTTGGCGGGTGTCTTCCTTCTTTGCAGGTGTTAAAACTACCACTGATGTGTTGTTCGTTGACGTTTTGTGCAAAGTTTGAAACATTAGAAACTTGGAACCTCTTCATTGCCGATCGAAAATTCTTTTTATTAACATCTTCCCCTAACTCCTCTGAGAGTATCTGCCATAATTCTGAACCAACTTGCCTAACATAACTCTCATTGCAGTGACTTTCCTCGGCAATTTTGGTGTACTTATCACCTTGCATGGTTCCCCGCAGAATTGCCTCTTGTAAGTTATCAAGGTGCTTACCCGTTTTGGCAAAGACCATCTCGTCAGCCATTTTTAACACTTCTTTAAGATTCATGCAGGAGCGTGGATGTTGTGACTTTCCGTATTATACCTAACATTTGCCAACATTTTCTGGCATTTGCCAACATTTTTGACGGGGACGAGTTGGAGTAGCATACAAAATTGCTAACTAAATTGTGCTTTTTTAGGCTAGACAAAATTTTAATTTATCATAAAAATAGGAGATATATTCAGCCTAAATCCCTAGGCTAAATTGTTGTGTTTTCTACACTTTAACAGTGTTGAAAACTACAAATTTACTCGTTCAGATTAGCTAGTAAGAGTAAATTATGGAAGATTAGCTAAAATAATTAGCGATAGAAACTGGAATAGGCGAATGAAAACAACTTCTCAAGAAAATCGACCATCACGGTTTTTTATCTTTTCAATGTGTTCATTTGGGATCGCTGTATTGATGGTGGCTACCTCGGCTATCTCTGCGTCCTCAAGAGAGCCTCGAATGATTGATGGATCTAAAGAAGGGACTTGTCGGAGTGGACGAAGACAACGGAGTACCATTTGTTTTTTTCCATCCACTACATGGACATACGGTAATGCTCTTGCTATTGAATATAAAGGTGGAAGTGGAGCTGATGTTTACTGGTACACTGCGGTAGAGCTTCAAGGGGCATCTGTTTCTGGAAAAGTAACTGCTGGAATAAATGTAGGGGTTGTAAACGCTGGTGGAGAAGTGAACTTCACAGATAATGGAAAGCGATTAGTCACACTCAAGCAAAAATGTATTATTGGAGGATCTCAACATAATCAGCAGCCCTATTGTCAAAATCCTTTTCGTGGATCTCCTGTTGTTATTCAAGTAGTTCCTCACAACGCAAATTGGCAAACAGATTTCGTGGTTCATAAAGACCCCGAAATACGTTAACGCAAGTCGTAATGTTCGGGTGAAGGAGGTTGGGTTTTCTCCTTTAACCCAACCTTCATCGGCGTTTATTGTGACTTTGGTATTTATAGATCGCCCCATAACGAATAAAGTGCGATCGCCCTTTCTTGTTTCTGATGAGCTATATCCTAAAATAAAAGTGCGATCGCCCTTACTATTTTTTCAACCAGGTGCGATCGCCCTTTCTTTATTTTGATGAGCGATCGCCTAAAATGAAATAGCAATATCCCATAAGTCAAAAACTCCGACCAACCCTATGACCCTCAAAGAACAACTACTCCAAGCAATCGAAGCTTTGCCCAACACAAAGCTAGCTGAAGCCCTCACCTTCGTGAAATCTCTCTCCACCAAACCTTCTATTACATCTGCTAAATCCTTCCTCGCTCACCTCAAGACGATCGGCACTTGGTCAGGTGACGACTTTCTAGAATGTCTAGAAGCAGTTCAAAACTCACGCGGCGAAATCGAATTTGACTGCAGCCCCAATCCTTTTGAATAATGTTTCTACTCGACACCAACCATTGTAGCTATGCCCTACTAGGCAACACTCAAATACTCGATCGCCTTGCTAATCTTGGGGATGAATCGATCGCCACCTGTACCATCGTTAAGGGTGAATTAATTGATATGGCGGCGCGATCTCAACAACGAGACGCTAATCTTGTCCTGGTTCAACGCTTTCTGTTAGGGCTATAGAACCCATTTGACATCTTTTAACGATCGCCCTTCATGTGAAATCGACTCGCGCCACGGGCGATCGACTCGCGCTCACGGGCGCAGTCGACTCGCGCACGGGCGATCGACTCGCGCACGGCGATCGACTCGCGCCACGGGCG
>JAAUPF010000147.1 GCA_012034575.1 Richelia sp. CSU_2_1
TTGTTTGACCAGAAGCGGTTTCAACCGCCGAGTCAGATCGGGGTTATCTTAGTCCGCGCAGGCGGACTTTGTTCGTATAGAAGCGGTTTCAACCGCCGAGTCATATCGGGGTTATCTTAGTCCGCGCAGGCGGACTTTGTTCGACCAGAAGCGATTTCAATCGCCGATCGAGGAGATATCTACCCTCGCTTCGCCCGGATTTGGTATAATATTATTGATTTCGCGGTACATTAGGCGGACACCAAAACAGGTTTTTGCTAGAAACCCCGATCGACTCCAAAATCCCTCGCATCACATCAGTACAATACATCCAGTGTCCCAAATCTTCATACATTCGATCGGGATTAAACTCCACATTGTAATGCAGCACGCGATCGATACCTGCAAACTCATCGGAAGACTGCGGAGAAAGCAGCAACAATTGAAAAGGTTTCCCCTGACATTTATATTCAAGTTTGTAAATTAGATCGATCGCGCCATTTCGATCGGCAATTCCAGTGCGAACAAACAGCACTTTATCGGCGTGTTTAATTGCGTACCAAAACCGTGCGGAACGTGCCGTATATCGCTGTCGCATTCGTTCGTATACCGGAGACATATCGTTAACAGGATCGTCTGTCTCTTCAACTTCATGGGCAAAAGAAAGGCCGCACCACTTACTGTGATAAATTCTCCCGGCTTCGAGACTGTAATGTAGAAAAGCAGGATTCCACATATCATAAAAACCGTGTTCGATCGCGTCAGCAACATCTCCAATCTTAGTAGTGCGCGTCAAATCGAAGGGAAAAGCAGGGCCATCGTACTCCATTTTATACAGCATCATGCGCACCGCACACCGATCGCCCAGTGGCAAAATTGCTATGCGGCTGATGTCGGATAATTGACATTTATATTGGAACAAAACAGCAGACTTAGGCGGTGATTTCACCCGACTTTCAAGTCCGTTGTTGCCTATCGTCATGGTGCGAAAAGGTGCATCGGGATATAGCGGATCTTCATAGACACCCGATGGCATGGCTTTGAGTAAATCGCGCACCTCTTTCCACATCGGTTGGATGTTGTATTCTTTATCTGATTCGTTGATAATCCACAGGCGGCGATCGTCTAATTTCAAAATTCCCAAATTGCCGTCGTAAAACAACAGTTGCGAGTTGTTCGGTGCAAACAGATTGAAAGCGGAAATGTATTCTAAATCGGCACCGGGGGGAATTTCTATTGTAGTTTCGATCGTGCCATTTTCCTGCACGGCAAAGAAAGGCAGCGTCCCTGAATTGACATTTTTTGCAATGTAAATTCCCGGAATCGATCCCGCTTTCCTTTTCAGTGCAGTTTGCATTGCTTGCCAATAGGGAGCGATCGTGTAATTGTAGGGAGATGAATTGACAATCCGCAACCGCTGTTCCTCCCGACAAGCAGAGACTTGAAAACCCGCTTTGTCAGCGAAAACAGGAACTTCTTCCGGTTGAGAAAAGTAGTGTTTTTCTCTTGCCAATTCGTCTTTATCGATCGCAAACAAATTGAGATCGATCGCCCCATACATCAGATTGTGACCGATCGTATTTGGATGAGACGGATCGAAAGATATTCCCTGTTTCCAACGTCCCTGTCCGTCATCCAATACTTCCAACCAATCCAATACTGGAACGCCCCAAGTTAACATTCGCTGGTGGGTATCTCGCAGCAGCCAATAATGTTCGGGGTTGTAGTCACCGTGGGGATAAACTCCGCCCAAAATCGGACGCGCCCCCAAAGCCCGCGTCATTTTCACCAATTGCAGCAACCCGCTTTCAAACCGCCGCTGCGCGCGCCGCCGTTCGTGGGGGCGACAGTAAGCCAACCCTTCGTTACCGAGAGAAAGGGAAATAATTACCGCATCCGGTTTTTCTGGGGCAACTATCGAGGGAAAACGATCGATCGTGCGACTAACATTTGCCCCTGCTTCTGATAGATTGACGAGTTGGTGTCCGTATTTTTCCTGCAAAGATTCTGCTAACTGAAAAGCCCAACCTTTGAACATCCATGCTTTATGTCCCTCGGCGACGGAACTGCCGATCGCGACGATTTTTAATCCTTCAGATCTTTTATTTGAGGGATGGTTGACTGCGGATTTTTCCAAGTATCCAAACGGATAAGGTTGCAAGTAGCCAAATGCGCCATCATCCACTACTATATTATTGGATTTACAGTCTGGGTCGATCGGTATCCAGCGATTCCCACCCAATGCTTCCCATTTGGCGATACCGCTGGCATCAATATACACGTATTTATATTCAATTTTTTGGCGATCGGCAGTATGTTGTCGCAGATACATAGATGGCTGAATGTCTATATCTACGTACCACAAAGGATAGCGATCGGCACTGGTGTTAAGCTGTACGCATCGCGCAATATCCCACTGTCCTAATTCGGGTGTAGAACCGACGATACCGATGGATTCACCAGTCTGCGTGTGTCCAATAATCTGGAATCGATACATAGGTTTTTTCTCGATCTAAAGATACGATGTCGGACGAGATGGCTGACCCTAAAAATTGTTTTGACAGTAACACATAGAATTGTTAAAGTATGTATTCAATATCACTAGCAAGCGCGTTTAAGAACCGGAAGCAGTTTACCAATTACCAATTACCAATTACCAAATGACAATTCCTCAAGACGGACTTTTTGTTGAACCGGGTCAAGGTCGTTCTTACTACTTCGGTCAAGACCTATATACCTTCAAAGCCATAGGTGAAGAGACAGGTCAAGCCTACGCGCTTTGTGAAGTAATTGTATCACCTGGCGGCGGTTCCCCTCCCCACAGGCACAGCCGAGAAAATGAATCATTTTACGTTCAAGATGGAGAGATTGAATTTCAACTGGACGATCGCACTTTCATAGCGACGGCCGGCACCTTCCTTTATTCACCAAAAGGTCAGCTTCATCGATTTACGAATGCGACCGCTACACCCGCTAAAATGATGTTTTGGGTCACTCCGGCCGGCTTTGAAAAATTCATGGCCGAAGTTGGAAAAGCAGTAAATGGCGAGATTACTGTTGGAGCATCTTTGACTCCTGAAGATTTGGAAAAAATTCTTAATACTGCTCCTAAATACGGTATTGAAATCCTCCCTCCGCCTGCCGAATAGTGTGAGGGCGATACTATTTAATTGGAGTCTCGTTAACGGTAGTTATATGGATTTTACGGGAGCTTAATACTCGCAGTCAAGTATTTTGCTGAGTAAATCAAGATAATTGAATATCTAGAGAACGAGACTCTGTGTTTTGAAGAATATTATGAATTTCTTAAGAGATTGGATCTGGGGAATCAATACCTGTTTATGAACCCTGCAATCGCTGTGTTGAAATTTCGCGCGATCGAAAAGTAGAGCTTGTCGGGTAGCAGGCCCCATATCTAGTGCAAATTGTCAACCGCAATAGCGATCGACCCTAAATCTGAATCCTGTTGTATAGTCGTAGTCTGTCGATTTATCCCGAAAAATCAGTACACGACCTATGGTTCGAGAATTAGAGCGATCGAGCGCCAACAAGCAGCGCAATCAGTGCGATTTTCCAGAAACAGCACCTGCAGCCAACCCAGTGTTTTTCAGGACGTACAGCCGCCGTACCGAGACGGGGCGAGAAACTTGGGACCAAGTGTGCGATCGTACCGTCAAAGGCTTGGCAGCGCTCGGAAACCTCACCGCCGAAGAAACACAACTGCTGCACCGGATGCAAAGCCAGCTCAAAACCCTCGCTTCAGGGCGCTGGCTGTGGGTGGGCGGCAGCAAATGGATCGAACAACCAGAGAATTTTTCCGGCGCATATAACTGCTCGTCAACAAATATTCTCGACTGGCGGGCTTTTGGTTTGTTAATGGATTTGGCGATGATGGGCTGCGGCACCGGCGCAGTTTTGGAACCCAAATATATCGATCGACTGCCGCCGATTCGCAACCGTTTAAGCGTCACAATGCAAGGCGATATCGGTTCTACGCCCGCCGCATCCCGCCGTCAAGAAACAGAACTCAAAATAGCCGGAGAAACCGCAACCATCTACGTCGGAGATTCCCGCCAAGGTTGGGTAAAATCCTATCAAACTTTGCTGGAATTATCCACAGATGAAAGATTCAACGGTGAAGTGCAAATTTACATCGATCTCAGCGACGTTCGCCCGGTAGGAGAACCTTTAAAAGGGTTTGGCGGAGTTGCAAATCCGGTGAAATTGCCCGACCTTTACCAGCGGTGCGCGGCAATTTTGAATAAAGCTTTAGGGCGGCAGTTAAATTCAGTAGAATGCTGCGTGTTGATTGATGAAGCTGCGGTGACAATTGTTGCTGGAAATATTAGAAGATCTGCCGGGATGCGTCAGTTTGAATCTAATGACGAACTGGGTGCAAATGCTAAAAACAATCTGTGGCAACAAGATGAAAACGGCAACTGGAGAATAGATCCAGAACGCGATGCTCTTCGCATGGCCAACCATACCCGTGTTTTCCATTCCAAACCTACATTAGAAGAATGTATTGAGGCTGTTAGAAAACAGTATTATTCCGGTGAAGGTGCAATTCAATGGGCTGGTGAAGCTGTAGCTAGAGCTAATGTCGATCTACTTTCAACATCAAGTCTAAAAATTGAATTTTTGGCAGCTTATGATGAAGGAAAAGCTAAAGATTGGTTGCAAGAACGCTATCCTGACATGACTGCGGAAGAATTAGAGCATCGGTCAGTTCGTCTGGGCTTAAACCCGTGTGGTAAGTAATTTTGCCTCACGTTAAAAACCTCGCAAAATCGGAGAAGACTGAGATGTTAACTCCGAGGTAAGTAAGGGAATTAAAAATCCTTTACCACCGTAGAGCGTACCGGGTGAACCTTCTTTATTGAAGAATAAAATCCCGGCAAGAGTGCGGGGCATTTACAATTAGAGTAAATGAAAAAGTACGCCGAGCTATAGGGAAAAAGAAACCTGTAGAACTAAAGGATAAAAAGCCTTTGGGGTAACATAACTGGAAATCATCGGCTCTAATTTTTTCTGCAATTTGGCTGAGATTCATCTCAATCAAATTGACCCTTACAATTTTAAAGAACAGGAGGAAGCTTTCAAGGCTGGAGCTCTATCTGTTGCGGTACTTCTCAACCACAAATTTATCGAACCCCGCTACCACTACAGTCGCGAATTAGATCCGATCGTCGGCGTATCTTTCACAGGATTGTTCGATTTCTTCGTTCATGCTTTTGGTGTAGATTGGCTGCACTGGTGGGCGGAAGGACGGCCGGATACTGCACGGGGAATTGCTTTTAAACAGCGCGAAGAAGAGTATTTGACTGGTTGGCGGGAGATTGTGAATCGGGCTGTTTGGGATTATTGCGATCGCCATTCTTTGAAACGCCCTAATCGCTGCACCACCGTCCAACCATCGGGTACAAAATCTTTGCTAACAGGTGCTTCACCAGGCTGGCATCCGCCGAAAGCGCAGCGGTTTATTCGTCGCATTACTTTCCGCAAAAATGACCCTGTAGCCCTCGCCTGCATCGACTACGGATACAATGTAATTCCGTCTCAATCTGATAAAGATGAAAACGGCAATTTGCTCGACAATCCTTTCGACGATCGCTGTACGGAATGGTTGGTAGAAATCCCCGTTGCTGTGAGTTGGGCTGACTTGCCCGGTGCTGATGAAATTGACATTAACAAATTCTCGGCGGCGGCACAAATGGACTTTTATATGCAGGTGCAAAAGTTCTACGTCAGGCACAATACTTCAGCGACGATCGAACTTCGGGAACATGAAATTGAAAGTTTGGGAACTCGCATTTACGAAGCGATTCGCGATGACGAAGGTTACATTTCCGCAGCACTTTTAGCTCGATTTGATGCCCTGGAAACTTTCCCCCGCTTGCCCTTTGAACCGATAGCTAAGAAAACTTACGAGACGATGTTGCAAGATGTTTTAGCGCGTCGCGAAAGTGAGGTGTTTCACGTAGCTTTGAGGCGCTATGACATGGGTGAAATGATGGATTCCGGCCCGGCGGGCTGCGATTCCGACAAGTGTTTGATGCCGGAAACTAAGACTATGTAATAGCCTTGAATTAAATCCCCCATTTGGGGGATTTTACTTTTCTAGGGACACGGCGGTTGAAACCGCGTCTATACAAACTTTCGTCCCAGCAGAGAGGTACTAAGAAGTGAGGCGAATATTTAAATCAGATTTGATATCTTAGAGTAAAGTTGTACTGAATTAAAACGCAGAGGCTTTAGTGAAATGCCAGATCGTCAAAATAAACCTAGAGAATACGATGCGGTCCTCGGCGGTCAAAATTTAATCCCGGTCAATGCTGCGGTACTCGGAGGCATTCCGGGCGTTAAAAGCCGATTGGCCTCGCCTGCGATCGAAGTTAGAATCGCCGCACTCTCCGAAGCGCCCAAATATGGAGAAGCAGGCTTGGATTTGATAATGGGAGCATTGCAGGATAAGTCAATGCAGGTGAAATCTGCTGCTTTTTTACTGCTGAAAGATCGAGATGAGGAGGAGATAAAACAAAGTTTACACAACTATTTTCCTATCTTTGAATTTGATGTCATCACAGTCGATTTGTATGGGAAAGAAAACAGTCGTCGTAAGTCATTTGCTCGCTTTTTTTCGGAAGACTTAGGACACGGAATTCTACTGGAAATGGTTTACATTCCCGGCGGCACATTTATGATGGGTTCCCCCAACAGCGAAGCAGGACGAGATGATGACGAAAGCCCGCAGCATCAAGTCACAGTATCAGCTTTTTATGCAGGGAAATACCCCATCACCCAAGCACAATGGGGAGCAGTCATGGGAGACAACCCATCGTACTTTAAAGGTGAAAAACGTCCTGTAGAACAAGTATCCTGGTATGATGCTGTCGAATTTTGTGAGAAACTGTCGGAAACAACTGGGAAAACATATCGCTTACTGAGTGAAGCCGAATGGGAATACGCCTGTCGTGCGGGTACAACAACCCCATTTCATTTTGGGGAAACGATTACCCCAGAATTAGTTAACTATAACGGAAACGAATCCACAGATGTGGGGAGTTTTCCCCCCAATGCTTTTGGGTTGTACGATATGCACGGGAATGTTGGGGAATGGTGCAGCGATAAATGGCTTGACAATTATGATGGTGCACCGACTGACGGAAGTTCTTGGGAATCAGGAAACAATTATCGGATGTCGCGCGGCGGTTGGTGGGGCAACGATCTGAGGGATTGCCGATCGGCTGTTCGTAGCTGCGAACAGCCGATCTATGGCGAGCTCTTCAACGGTTTTCGGGTTGCGTGTGTTGCTGTACAACCACCAAGACCAAATAAAATCATGGCTGACGAAAAACTAAGTCCAACAGAGACTTTTCAATTCCAAGTCATCACACTCTACCACTGGGGAAACACCATCAAAACAGAACAGCGACAAGCCGAATACTTTAGTGAAAACCTAGGGCGCGGTGTCAGCTTAGAAATGGTAAAAATTCCCGGCGGCACATTTACGATGGGCCACCCTGAAAACCCAATAGTTAGCAGTGGCGATCGAATTCCGCAGCATCGAGTCACAGTACCGACATTTTATGCAGGAAAATACGCCATCACCCAAGCACAGTGGCAAGCAGTCATGGGAAACAACCCATCGTACTTTAAAGGTGAAAAACGTCCTCTAGAACAAGTATCCTGGTATGATGCTGTCAAATTTTGTGAGAAACTGTCGCGAACAACTGGGAAAACATATCGCTTACTGAGTGAAGCCGAATGGGAATACGCCTGTCGTGCGAGTACAACAACCCCATTCCATCTTGGGGAAACCAGTTCTCTAGACTTCGTCAACTATGACATAAACTGCTCCATAAATGTGGGGAGTTTTCCCCCCAATGCTTTTGGGTTGTACGATATGCACGGGAATGTTTGGGAATGGTGCAGCGATCGATGGCATGACAATTATGATGGTGCACCGACTGACGGAAGTTCTTGGGAAACGGGAACAAACAACGATCGGCTGATGCGCGGCGGTTCGTGGTGCAGCGAGCCCGATCTCTGTCAATCGGCTACTCGTGACCACAGTGCGCCGAATAATGTCTACTTCGGCTGCGGTTTTCGAGTTGCGTGTGTGGCTGCGTGGACTTCCTAGCTATTTACTTTTGCAACCGGAGCAACTAGCAAAATTACCTGGTTGAAATCATGTCAGGTCATCAAAATCAACCTAAAGAATACGATGCCGTCCGTGGCGGTCAAAATTTAATTCCTGTCAATGCTGCGGTACTTGGAGGCATCTCCGGCGTTAAAAGCCGCTTGACCTCGCCCATTGTCGAAGCTAGAATCGCCGCACTCTCCGAAGCATTCAAATATGGAGAAGCAGGTTTAGATTTGATAATTGAAGTATTGCAAGATGAGTCAATGCAGGTAAAAGCTGCTGCCTATTCCCTGCTGAAAGATCGCGATGATTGGCAGACAAAACTCCAGTTTCAAGACTATATTAATATATTTAAATTTGATGTAATTACCGTCGATAAATATGGCAAAGAAAATAGTTCGATCGAGTCTTTCGCTCACTACTTCTCTGAAGACTTAGGTGAAGACTTAGGTAACAGAATTATCCTGGAAATGGTTTACATTCCCGGTGGCACATTTATGATGGGTTCCCCAGCAACAAACAAAGATAAATATAATTGGGAAAATCCGCAGCATCAAGTAACAGTATCGGCTTTTTTTGCAGGAAAATACCCGATAACTCAAGCACAGTGGCGAGTAGTAATGGGATATAACCGATCGTACTTTAGAGGTGACAAACGTCCTGTAGAAATGGTTAGTTGGGATGAGGCTGGGGAATTCTGCCGGAAACTTTCTGAAAAAACAGGCAAGAGTTATCGCTTACTTTCAGAAGCCGAATGGGAATATGCTTGTCGCGCCCGAACGTCAACGCCTTTCTATTTTGGCGATGCAATTACCCCAGATTTAGTTAATTATTACGGTGATTATGTGTTCTACACTGGAAAATATGGGCCGTATCGCCAACAAACAACGGATGTGGGGAGTTTTCCTCCCAATGCGTTTGGACTTTATGATATGCACGGCAATGTTTGGGAATGGTGCAGCGATAAATGGCACGATAACTATGACGGCGCACCGAATGACGGAAGTTCTTGGGAAACTGGAACATATCGGTGCCGAGTGCAACGTGGAGCTTCGTGGAAGGACACTGCGAGCCGTTGCCGCAGTGTTGTTCGTAACAGTTATGGGCCTGACTCTTGCAACTCCCAGATGGGTTTTCGCGTGGCTCTTGTTTCTTCATAAATCAGGGATTAAAATGCAAAGGAGTGTAGTTAATGTCAGACAATCGAAATCAACCTAAAGAATACGATGCCGTCCTTGGCAGTCAAAATTCAACTCCTGTCAATGCTATGGTACTCGGAGGTATTGCCGGCGTTAAAAGCCGTTTGACTTCGCCCATTGTCGCAGCTAAAATTACCGCACTCTCCGAAGCCATGAAATATGGAGAAGCTGGCTTAGATTTGATAATTAAAGCTTTGCAGGATGAATCAATGCAGGTAAAATTTGCTGCCTATTCACTGCTGAAAGATCGAGATGACTTGCAGATAAAACCCCAGTTTCAAGACTATCTCCCTACATTTGAATTTGAAGTCATTACAGTCAATTCGCAGGGCAGACAAATCAGTCGCATCAAGTCCTTTGCTCGCGTTTTTCCAGAAGACTTAGGTAATGGAATTATCCTAGAAATGGTTTACATTCCTGGCGGCACATTTATAATGGGTTCGCCAAAAACAGAATCAAAGGACTATGTAGCCAATCATGAAAGTCCGCAACATCAAGTCACAGTACCTACTTTTTATGCAGGAAAATATCCCATCACCCAAGCACAGTGGCTAGCAGTGATGGGAAATAACCCATCTATTTTCAAAGGTGAAAAACGTCCTGTAGAAATGGTTAGCTGGGATGAGGCGGTAGAATTCTGCCGGAAACTTTCTGAAAAAACAGGCAAGAGTTATCGTTTACTCTCGGAAGCCGAATGGGAATATGCTTGTCGTGCCCGAACGTCAACACCTTTCTCTTTTGGTTTCTCTTGTGATTGGAGAGTTACCAAGAATTTAGCTAACCATTTTTACTTCTACGACGGTCCCGATGATTATTGGTGTCACCGCAATTGTACACCGTCAGAAAAGCGTCCCCAAGCAACAACGGATGTAGGGAGTTATCCTCCAAATCTTTTTGGACTTTATGATATGCACGGCAATGTTTGGGAATGGTGTAGCGATAAATTTCACTTTGATTATGACGATGCACCGAATGACGGCAATTCTTGGGAAACTGGGACAGATGATTGTCGAGTGAAGCGTGGCGGTTCCTGGAGAGAGGATATTTCCTATTGCCGCAGTGCTGCGTCTGATGGGTGCCTACCGGATTCTCGCGAGGAGGATATCGGTTTTCGGGTGGCTGTGGTTTTCGCGCAGCCTGCTGTTTTTAGTTCTGTTTTGTAGTTTCCAGCAGGGAATCTTCAACAATCGTTCAATTTTTTGAATTTGATACTTTAGAACAAGAACTGAAATAACTTTCTTTTTTTTACAGAATAGCTTTTTCATCTGCTGCGGAGGTGTACGTTACAATGTCAGGTCATCAAAATCAACCTAAAGAATACGATGCCGTCCGTGGCAGTCAAAATTCAATCCATATTTGCTCCAATCCGATGAACCCCAATCCACTCAATGCTGCGGTACTCGGAGGCATCGAGGGTGTTAAAAGCCGCTTAGCCTCGCCCGCGATCGCAGCAAGAATTACCGCCCTTTCCGAAGCGCTAAAATATGGAGAAGCAGGGTTAGATTTAATAGTTCAAGCATTGCAAGATGAGTCAATGCAGGTAGAATTTGCTGCCTATTCGCTGCTGAAAGACAGAACTGAGGAGAAGATTCAAAAACATTTACTTAACTGCGATCGTCTATTTAAATTTGATGCGATCGCAGTCGATGCTTGTGGCAGAGAAAACAGTCGCATTCAATCCTTCGCTCGCTTTTTTTATGAAGACTTAGGTAATTCGATCGACCTGGAAATGGTTTGCATCCCAGGCGGCACATTTGTGATGGGTTGGCCGGCAACAGAGCAAGATAGAAGAGACTATGAAAGGCCGCAGCATCGAGTAACAATACCGACTTTTTATGCAGGAAAATACGCCATCACTCAAGCACAGTGGCAAGCAGTAATGGGATACAATCCATCGTGCTTTAAAGGTGAAAAACGTCCTGTAGAAAAAGTATCCTGGTCAGATGCCATCAAATTCTGCAGCAAACTCTCGCACAAAACCGGGAAAAAATATCGCCTTCTGAGTGAAGCAGAATGGGAATACGCCTGTCGCGCCGGAACCGCAACCCCATTTCATTTTGGGGAAACTATTACTACAGAATTAGGCAACTTTAATGGCAGCAAACCCTACGCAAATGCCCCCCAAGGAATTAACCGCGAACAAACAACCGATGTGGGGATTTTTCCTCCCAATGGGTTTGGATTGTACGATATGCACGGTAATGTTTTCGAGTGGTGCAGCGATGGGTGGCACCACAACTATAATGGCGCGCCAACTGACGGAAGTTCCTGGAAAAGTGGCACGGATAATGACCGAGTATTGCGCGGCGGTTCCTGGACTCACTATGCGGTAGCTTGCCGTTCCGCCATTCGCATCAGGGGTTCGGCCGACGGCAGGTGGACGAGCGTGGGTTTTCGGGTTGCTCTGTCTATTTAAAATCTATTTTTAATAAATTAATGATTTGAAAAATAATACGCGATCGAGATCCTTACACTACAAGGATTCTGACCTCGATCGATTTTGCGACTGATTTAAGACTGCTATAAATATGGGGAACCGGGTTTAGGTGTAAAGTTAACTGCCTATTCAATGCTAAAAAAGATAGATAATTCTTCGGTAAATTTAGAATAGAATTTTATTAGCTAAATTTCTTTCGATCGCCCGCAATCGACTCCTTAGCAAAATTTTCCCAAGTAAATTTTTTCGGCACTGCTCGATCGACCGACTTTCCCAGCCAGCCTCATGCAGCACTTACCCCAAAGCGTTACGTTGAACGATATTTGCATTACTCAGCAGCTATCCGCCCGATCGCCCCGTTCCCCCAATTGGCAAGCCGAAGCCAGCGCAATGCAATCTCTAGCAAGGCTTTTGGCTGCTGGCGAACCAACAACGCTTCAAAGTTTGGTAGAAATCGCAGCTCAATTGTGTCAAGCGCCAAGCGCCGGCATTTGCTTGTTAGAAACAACGGACGATCGCACAGAAGTCTTTCGCTGGGCTGTGGTGACTGGAAATTTAGGACTCGATGCCGATCGCACCGTACCCCGAAACTTCAGCCCCGATGGTGTTTGTCTCGATCGCGCCGCACCCCAACTTTTTTCGCGTCCCGATCGCCATTTCACCTATCTCCAGGAATTTAACGCGCCGATCGTGGAATGCTTGGTGTTGCCCCTGATGGCAGGCAGCCAAGCCCTCGGCACGATTTGGATTGTCTCCCACGATGAAAACCGGCATTTTGACTCGGAAGACTTGCGGGCGATCGCAACTCTGGCAGATTTTGCCGCAGTAGCCTTACAGCAACAGGGACAGCAATTGCCGGCGCAGAATGTCCGATCGCAGTTGGAAGCGATCGACCGCCAGCGCATTGCAGAGGAACGCGAGCGATCGCAGGAAGCATTGCGCGAATCCCAAGCCCGCTTGCAGTCGATCGCCAACCTCGTCCCCGATCTGCTGTGGGAGAGCGAACCAGACGGCTCGACCAACTGGTACAACCAGCGCTGGATGGAATACACGGGGCAAACCTTCGAGCAGGCGATCGGCTGGGGATGGATAGATGCGATTCACCCGGACGATCGGGAAGGGTCAGCGCGGCGCTACCGGGAAGCCGTCGAACAGGGGATGCTGCTGCAACAGGAACACCGCATCCGCCGGCATGATGGAGAGTATCGCTGGTTCGTTGTGAACGCATTCCCGTTGAAGGATGAAAGCGGCAAGGTCATCTTGATGTACGGTGCGGCAACCGATATTCACGAACAGCGGGTCGCCCTGGAAGCATTGCGCGAATCGGAAGAAAAATATCGATCGCTGTTTGAGTCGATGGATGAAGGCTATCTTCTCTGCGAGGTCATCTTTGATGAAAACGAGGAGCCGATCGACATTCTTTACCTCGAAGCGAATCCGGCGGCGATCCGTCTTGCTGGGCGGGATTTCTCCGGGCGGCGGATGCGCGAGATCGACCCGAATTATGAAGACTACTGGTATGAACTGATCGGGCGCGTCGCGCTCACGGGTGAATCGGTACGCGCCGAACACTACGCCGAACCGCATGGGCGGTGGTTCGATTTTTACGCTTCCAAAGTCGGTGGGTCAGAGAGCCGCCGCGTCGCCAGCATTTTCCAGGACACCACCGATCGCAAACACGCAGAAGCCCAATTGCGCCGCGCGGCTGAAATTGATGCGTTTCGGGTCAAGTTGTCGGATGCGCTGCGATCGCTCTCTGACCCAGTGCAAATTCAGGCCCAAGCGTGCCGTCTCTTGGGCGAACAGTTGGGCGTTGACCGCGCCTACTACGTCGAAGTCCACGAGCCGGAGGGATATGCCCGCGTCAATCAACACTATTCGCGCGGTGACTCGCCTTCGATCGTCGGAGATTATCGGCTGTCGGAATACGGTTGGATTTTGCCGCTCATGCGGAGGGGCGAAACCATCGTCATCACGGATACGCAATCCACAGACATCATTCCCGATGCTGAACGGGCGGCGATGGCGACGATCGACATGGTTGGGTTTGTTACCATACCGGTTATCAAAGGAGAGGTATTAGTCGGCTCACTCGCCGTGAACGAACCCACCCCCCGCGAGTGGACAGAGGCGGAAGTTGAACTGGTGCGCGAAACCGCCGAACGCATTTGGGCAGACATCCAACGCGCTCACGCTGAAACAGCCCTGCGGCAGTCGGAGGAGAAATTCCGCACGTTGTTCGACTCGATCGACGAAGGGCTGGCGTTCCAAGAGATGATTTACGACGACCGGGGCGAGATCTGCGACATCATCTTCCGCCAGGTGAATCGCGCCTACGAACGTCATGGCCACGTTTACGATGTTGTCGGGCGTTCGGTCTTCGACGTTATCCCCGGCGTTGAAGATTACTGGCTCGACCTGTACAAGCGGGTTGCGAAGAACGGCGAGTCCGTGCGGGAGGAAAATTATCAACAGGACGTTGACCGCTGGTTCGATGTCTACTTCACGCGCGTTGACGATAACGGGCGCTTTGTTGCGATCGTCTTCGCCGATATTACCGATCGCAAACACGCAGAAGCCCAATTGCGCCGCGTGGCTGAAATTGATGCGTTCCGGGTCAAGTTGGCGGATGCGCTGCGATCGCTCTCTGACCCGATCGAAATTCAGTCAGTGGCGATGCGCGTTTTGGGCGAACACTTGCAGGTCGATCGCGTGATGTACGGTGAAATGGACGAGGACGAATCGGCATACACGATCGCCGACAACTACGTTCGCGGAACTCGTTCAAAAGCGATCGGGCGTTTTCCAACCAGTAGTTTCGCTGAGTTCACCGATTGGAGTCATGCTGGCAGTCCCGCTGTCGTTGAAGATGTAACCGGAGACGAGCGGTTATCGGAGAGTACCCGGACGGCATTGATTACTTTGGATGTGTATGCCTGCGTGAACATTTCACTGCTCAAGGGGAATCGCTGGGTCGCCAATTTGGGTGTTCATCACTCGGAGCCGCGAAAGTGGACAAACGAAGAAATCGTTTTCATTCAGGAAACCGCCGATCGCACCTGGGCAGGGGTAGAAAAGGCAAAGGCAGAAGAAGCTTTGCGCAGGAGCGAAGAAAAATACCGCAGAATCTTTGAGAATATTGACCAAGGCTTCTCCATACATGAGCTTATTATCGATGAAAGCGACCATGTTACCGACGTGATTTTACAGGAAGTAAATGAGGCGTTTGAACAACACACCGGAATAAAGAATGCGCAGGGTAAAAAGGTGAGTGAAATTGTTCCCAACCTTGAACCCGTTTGGCTGGATGCCATGACCCGTGCTTATAAGTGTGGCGAGACGCAGAATTTTGAAGCTTACAATTCCGATACCAACCGCTGGATTACTTCCCAATATTCCCGCCTTGGAGGAGCAGGAAGCCGGCTTCTATCTACTGTTTTTACCGACATCACCGAGCGCAAACGGCGCGAATTGAACACCGCTTTGCTCGACGAAATCGGCAAGGATTTATCAATTCTGTCCGCGCCGGACGAGATTATGCAAACGGTCGGCAAGCGCCTCGGCGAATTTCTGGAACTTTCCGGCTGTTATTTTGTGGACGTTGACGAAGCCAAAAATGAAGTCACCGTGCATCATGCTGGGCAAGCGAAGAATTGCCGAGCCTGATGCAAACTTTCAATCTCGAAGATTATTTGAGCGAAGACTTCCTGCACGCGATGCGCGCCGGAGCGGTGTTCGTGATGCGCGATACGGCGCAGGACGAACGAGCAGAGGCGCAAAGTTACGCCCGTTTGAAAGTCGGCAGTTTCGTCACCGTTCCGTTTTTGGGCAATGGGCGATACACCGGACACATCGCCGTTACCACCGAGCAACCGCACGATTGGCAGCCGCAGGAAATCCAGCTTTTGCAGGAAATTTCGAGCCGCATATTCCCGCGAATCGAGCGCGCCCGCGCCGAAGAAGCACTGCGCGAATCGGAAGCGAAATATCGATCGCTCTTTGAGTCGATCCACGATGGCTTCGCGCTGCTCGAAGTGCTGTATGACGATGACAATCAACCCATCGATTGTCGCTTCTTACAAGTCAGTCCCTCGTTTGAGACCCAAACCGGATTGCCCGAAGCCCAAGGCAAAACCTTGAGACAACTCATCCCGTCGATTGAGTCAGGTTGGTTCGAGCACTACCACCAGGCGCTGGTCACGAACGCACTGGTTCACTTTGAGGGGTGGCAAGACCATCTCAATATCTGGTTTGAAGTCAATGTGTCTCCCTACGGCAATCCCCAGGATCGACAAGTGACGATCGTCTTTCGCAATATCAACGATCGCAAACAAGCCGAAGCCAACCAGATTCAACTCATTCGAGAACAAGCTGCCCGCGATCGAGAACACCAACGCGCCGAATCTCTGGCAGAACTCGATCGCGCCAAAACCCTCTTCTTCAGCAACGTCAGCCACGAATTCCGCACCCCGCTAACGTTGATTCTCAACCCCTTAGAAGAGGCGCTGGTGCGTTTAAATTCCGAAAACGCTCCCGACCTCGACGGGGAAGAAAGCGCTGCCCGATCGCCGGATTTACCCCGCTATTTGCAAGAGTCTTTGCAGGTGGCGCGCCGCAACAGTTTGCGCTTGCTGAAACTGGTCAACACTTTGCTCGACTTTTCTCGCATCGAGGCCGATCGCCTTCAGGCAACCTACGAACCGACAGATTTAGCCAGCTACACCGCCGAACTGGCAAGCGTATTTCGATCGGCGATCGAGAATGCAGGTTTGCAGTTAATTGTCAACTGCCCGCCCCTGCCGGAACCGATCTATGTCGATCGCGGGATGTGGGAAAAAATTGTAATCAACTTGCTATCAAATGCCTTTAAATTCACCTTTTCCGGCACGATTACAGTCGCTCTCGATCGCAAAACCGATGCAGTTCAACTAAAAGTCAGCGATACGGGTACGGGAATCCCTACCTCCGAACTGCCCCGCTTGTTCGATCGCTTCTATCAAGTCAAAGGCGCGCGGGGACGCAGTTATGAAGGTTCGGGGATTGGTTTGTCGCTGGTGCAGGAACTCGTCAAGCTGCACGGAGGCTCGATCGCAGTTACGAGTACGGTAGGTGAGGGAACGAGCTTCACCGTCACCATTCCCACCGGGACGGCACACCTGGCGGGCGATCGAATTGCTGTTGCTTCCGGGAAACCATCTGCAACTGTAACCACCGATGCTTTTGTGGAAGAAGCGATGCGCTGGTTGCCAGAAGAAGGATGGCACGACACGGATTTTGACACGGATGCACGGATGAATTATCGAGGTGTATTGCATGAGTCCGATCTTGACGGAACAAGGAATCAGGAAGAAAACCAAATTCTCCCCCTCTCCCCCTCTCAGGGCGGGCACGGGGGCACCGCCCCTACAGCTCGGATTCTGCTGGCGGATGATAATGCGGATATGCGGGATTACTTGCGGCGGTTGTTGGGCAGTCGTTATGACGTTACTGCGGTTGCGGATGGTGCGGCGGCTTTAGTTGCAATCCGGTAATCGCCGCCGGATTTGGTGTTGGCTGATGTGATGATGCCGGAGATGGATGGATTTGAATTGCTGCGATCGCTCCGGTCCGATCCGCAAACTTGTGCTATCCCGATCGTGTTGCTTTCGGCGCGGGCTGGCGAAGAATGGCGGGTGGAAGGTTTGGAAATTGGCGCGGACGATTATCTAACCCACATTCCGCAGATATTCGATCGAATTTTTTAATCATTTGTGAAAAGTTGGAAGTCCAATGATTTTGGGCTGAACTTATGCGGTTTTAGCGTTACAGAAGTTTGTCAAATTCAGCTAAA
>JAAUPF010000148.1 GCA_012034575.1 Richelia sp. CSU_2_1
GAAAAGCGAGATTTCTCAAAAGTCCCCGATCGCAGGGGGGACTGAAAGCACTCTTAAAGTCCCCCTTCTTAAGGGGGATTTAGGGGGATCTCAAATTATGGAAAAAGCGAGATTTCTCAATAGTTTCAATCTTAAGTTGACCCCACTGGATTAGCAGCAATACCGAGGTAATCAATCATGGCGTGAACTAGCTCTGGACGAGTGACAACTAGAATAGTGGAACCTGCTTCAAGAACTGTATTGCCGTTCGGAATTTCTAGATCGGTGCAGGCATGGCATTGATAGCCAATAATCAGCGAACCCGTTGGAAATCGCGGATCTTTAGCAATTTGGGCAACTGTGCGGCCTGCCACAAAGCAATTGGGTGGAACAGGCAATTTCAGCACCTCTACTTGCCCTTGTTCAAAGTGCATCATTGATTCGACTTGTGGGTATTCTATGGCATTTGCCATCGTTGCGATCGCCAAATCAATAGTGCTAATAATGTGACTGGCTCCAGCAAGGCGATAGGCTTCTTGGAATTCGCGATCGCGCATTCGTACCACAATATGGGAAATTCCATAGCTTCTGGATAGCACAAGCAACGCTAAATTCAGTGCATCATCCGTGAGTGCTGCAACGACTGCGTTTGCTTGTTTGATTCCCGCTTCAAGCAGAACTGTCGTGCTGACTGCACTGCCTTCAAATGCCATCACTCCAATTTTTTCACGAGCAAAACGACAAGCAAGCGGGTCGGTGTCAATGATGGCAACGGTGTGACCGAGATTTAATAATTGTTGGGCTAAACCCAGCCCCATCATTCCTGCTCCACCAATTAATACGTACATGAATATCTGTCACTGTTAATTTAAATCTAGACATTTTAATTCAGCCTAGTAGATATCGATCGAACTCGTGTTTCATAATATGATAGCATTCGCAAGCTGCTTCTGCCATTTCTGTGCGGTTGAGGATAGTAATTTTACCGCGAACAGCACGAATTAATCCAGCAGATTGTAGGGTTCCGGTGACAATACTCACTGCCGGACGAGTCGAACCAACCATCGTGGCTAAAATATTTCTGGTTAACAATAATTCGTCATTTTTAACTCGATCGCTGGCTGCTTGCAGCCAGCGACAGAGGCGTTGTTCGACTGCATGAAAGCGATTGCACAATGCAGATTGCGTCAGTTGCATGAGTTTTAAATAAGCAAATTCTGTTACTTTTCGTCGCAAAACAACAGACTCGCGCAAAATGCTAACAAACACTCGGGAATTTAACTTAAATCCCTCGCCTGCAAGCAGAACTTTCACCTCCCAAGGGGCAGAATCTCGATCGAATAAAAAAGTCATTCCCATCATTCCTTCAAATCCGGTCATTCCAACTTCAACAGTTTGACCTTCTGCTGTCGAATGGACCCAAGAAAGTAAAGCCGTAGTGGGGAAATAAACCTCCGCAATCGATTCTCTGGCGCGACACAGAACATCATTTTGGCGCAACTTAACTGGCTGCAAGTGAGGATGGATGAGTTTGTATTCTTCTGGTGGCAGTGAATCGAGGATAAAGTTGCCTGAATGCTGAGTTCGATCGGACTTCACAATTTTTTCTCCTTTGTCCGTTATCCAGCGAACAGACAGTTAATACTCGAACTTGATAAGTTACATCTACTGAAATCTTGCACCAATGTCAATCAGCTTGTAAAGATGTTTTTTTGGTGGGATCGCCGACTAAGCATTGCAGATAGTGCAACCTTATTGAGAAAGCTGCCAGATTTCGGAACTGCCGAAAGCAGGATTAATGGATTTCGCTAAGGAACGGTAAATACAGTGAAGGTTTTTCCGGGTAAACAAAGAATCTTGTGTGTTGATGATTCATTGGACAACAGCGAATTGTTAAGTTTTATTTTGGACGATGCGGGTTACGAGGTTGAAACGGCGCAAAGCATGACTGAAGGCTTGCAACTTGCGAGAAAGGGAAAGTTCAAACTTTATCTTGTGGACTTGTGTTTATCGGATGGCAGCGGGTTTGATTTGATCGAACAGATTCGCGAGTTCGATCGATCGACACCGATTGGGGTATGTTCGGCATACGTGCGCGAATCTGTGCAAGAGGAAGCGATGCGGGCAGGTGTCCAAGTTTTCTTCAGCAAGCCGATAGATCCCGATTTGTTTGCTGAAACTATTGCCAAAATCATTGCAAGTTACGAAGAGATTGGAACTTATACCGAATAATCGAATACACGTAGGTTGGGCGGAGCGAAGCGGAGGGTTCACTTCGTTCAACCCAACCTACGAATATTGTTAATTGACAGAAAACAAGATTGCTACTTTCTCTGCAATTGTACCCCGCGAATCGAATAATCTAAAAGTTCGATCGGGTGCATCAAAGTAACAGTTTTTCCCTGCAATTCCAAATGCTTCTTAATTTGCAAAGAACACCCCGGATTCGCCGAAGCAATCAACTCGGCCCCAGTATTCATTAAATTCTCAACTTTTTGCTGCCCCAATTCCTCAGCAACATCCGGTTGCAGCATATTGTAAACCCCCGCACTGCCGCAGCACAAAGCCGCATCTACAGGTTCCTTTAACTTCACCCCCGGAATTTGTTGCAGCAACTGACGCGGCTGCAAACTAATCTTTTGTCCGTGCAACAAATGACAGGCATCCTGATAAACTACCGTCAAATCTCCGTCAGTCAAAGGATTGAGTTGTGCCGTAATTCCCGCACTTACTAAAAATTCCTGCACGTCTTTGACATTAGCCGCAAATTTCTCAGCTTTCTCCCGATATTCCGGGTCATCTGCTAAAATATGACCGTATTCTTTCAACGTGTGACCGCATCCTGCAGCGTTGATAATCACCGCATCAACTCCGGTATTTTCAAAACTATCAATCATCTGTCTCGCCAAAGCTTTCGCCTGTTCAGCTTGTCCTTGATGTTCCGGCAAAGCGGCGCAGCAGCCCTGGGATTTGGGAATGACAACCTCGCAGCCGTTAGCAGTCAAAACGCGCACTGTTGCTTCATTAACTGGCGAGAAAAACAGCCGCTGCACGCAGCCTAAAATTACGCCGACTCGATAGCGTTTTTCTCCTCGTGCGGGAATGATTTCTGGTAAATTATCGCGGAAAGAATCAACTGTTACCTCGGGCAAAATTGATTCCATTGCCGCCAAGCGAGGAAATACTTTTTTCAACAAACCCGTTTTGCGAACGAGTTGCGGCAGCCCTAATTTTTGATATAAAAATAGGGGAGCGAGTAAAGGACGCAATCTGTTAGGATAGGGGAAAAGATTAAAAATCAGAGTGCGAATTGCATTGTCGGCCAAAGTGCGTTCTTGATTGCGAGCAACTTGGTGGCGGGTGGCGGAAATTAATTTGTCGTATTGCACTCCTGAAGGACAAGTTGTAACGCAGGCCAAACAGCCCAAACAACTATCGAAATGCTGGGAAGTTGCTGCGTTTAAAGGTATGTCGCCTTCGTTAATTGCATCCATCAAATAAATGCGGCCTCTGGGAGAGTCCATTTCTTTGCCGATTACCCGATAACTCGGACAGGTTGAGAGGCAAAATCCGCAGTGGACGCAAGTATCGATTAATTTCGGATCTGGCGGGTTTTGAGCGTCGAAACCGGGGATTTCGAGGCTTGACAAATGGGGATTTTGTGCTAAAAAATTGCTTTCTTTTGCAGGTTTTAAATTTTCGTTGGGAGTTTGAGATTTTTCTGAAGTTTGCATAATGAAGGAAGAAGGAAGAGGGAAGAGGGAAGAGGGAAGAGGGAAGAGGGAAGAAGGAAGAGGGAAGAAAGCAAAGGATATAAAAAAATTAGAATTGACCGTTTTGGTAAAGGGCAATTAACAACTTTCTAACAATCTTGATGGTTGCGATCGAACGGCAAGTCTAAATTTCTCGATCGCACGCACAATTCTCTTCTTTTATCTTCCTTCGCACTCTTTGCGCCTTCGCGGTTCGTAAAAAAAATTGCTTGGCAAACGATCTAGATTAAAATTGCAGAAGGACTGAAGTCCGCACTACGAACTTTTCTGCAAGTTTTTACTGCAAACTTCAAACTAAATACCGCCGACAAAACGATTGGGACTCAAGATATTGTCGGGGTCAAACTGGTGTTTGATTTTGCGGATTAAATCGATCGCGCTTCCATTATACCCCCAAACATCTAACTTTTGCTTGAGTTCGATCGGACCTGTTAAAACAGTCAGAAATCCGCCTTTCGCTTCGCAAACCCTGCGTGAGAGCAACAGCATTTCGGCAGTCGCACTCTCAAACCGCAACATCCCCAAACCGCTGCCTGCGTGAATCACAGCCTCTTGTACGGGCAATTCGCCACTAATTGCGGTGGCTGCAGCAGACGGTCTCAATCCTATTTTGCAAGTAATTGTGGAATTATTGGCAGAATCATTGATAATTTCTGACAATCTTTGCCATAATAAATTTTCATCGCTGCCACTAAAGTTGCTACCTTGCAATCCCAATTTTTCTCCGACTTCCAGCAATCGGGCTGATTGTTGTTTGACGCTTTCGGCAATGCCTTGAAATCTCACTGCTAATCCGGCTTGTTTGCCTAAATCTAATTTTTCTGCTAATTTCGGTGACAGCAAATCGACGGCTGTCGGAGTCAATGCAGAGGATAATAAAATTTGAGTTGCTTGGGATAAAGCGTTAGTTTCTCCTGTTAGCAAAACTGTTCCCGACGATTCCGGGAGCGGATAAACTCGGAAAGTTACTTGACTGATAATACCTAACGTGCCATAGGAACCTGAAAACAATTTCATCAAGTCGTAACCGGCCACATTTTTCACAACTCGACCGCCTGCTTTCGCTATTTTACCGTCCGATCGCACGAAGCTAATTCCCAGCAGCAAATCGCGAACGCCTCGATATCGGTGGCGCAAAGAACCGGCATCAGCATTAGCAATAATGCCGCCCAAAGTTGCTTGTTGCGAATGCGAGGGGTCGATCGGCAAAAATTGACCTGCTTTAGCTAAAATTTCTTGTAAATCGGCAAGTTTCATCCCCGCTTCGGCAGTTACGGTTAAATCGCCGACGGCGTGCTCGATAAGTCGGTTAATGCAGTTGGTACTGACAGCCAAGATCCCCCCTGCCCCCCTTTTTAAGGGGGGTTCTGAAACATCTGAAAGCCCCCCTTGGTAAGGGGGGTTGGGGGGATCTAATTTAACTAAACCGCCCCAGTCGAGTTTGCTAGCGTTTCCGAAGGGCAAAATACCCCAGCGATTGCGGGAAGCACAAGCAATAACAGCGGCTAATTCTGACTGAGTATTCGGATAAACGATGCAGTCTATTTTCGTGCCAGGGGCAACAGCTTTGTCGATCCGATCGTGCAAAAATGGCTCTGTGTCTTGCCAGCGACAAACGCGCGAAGTGCCGGCAATACTTTCTAATTCTTGCGTGTTAATGCGATCTGCGGTAGAAAACGAGTTCATTAAGGTTAAGAGACGGCCGGTCAAAAAAAATAATCGCACTGCGGCCTAAAACTATTAAATATTAAGAACGGAGCGATATTGCAAAACAAACAGGAACAAATGTCTCACAACCGATTATCTGTAGGAATTGCCGGTCTCAACGAAGTGATTGGCGGCGGCCTCATCCCCCAAAGATCTTATCTGGTGCGGGGAGGCCCCGGTACTGGCAAAACTACGCTGGGCTTTCACTTTCTGACGGCAGGTGTTGAGGTGGGAGAAAAGCCGCTGTTTATTACTTTAGGAGAGCCCGAAGCGCAATTGCGGGCCAATGCCCAATGGCTCGGTTTTGATGTCGCAGCGATGCCCTTCCTGGATTTAAGCCCTTCCTCGGAATTTTTTACCGAAGTTCAAACCTACGATATTTTTTCGGCCTCTGAGGTGGAACGAGAACCGACTACGCAAAAGATTATCGAACAGGTGCAAGCTGTCAAACCGCAGCGCGTGTTTTTGGATGCAATTACTCAATTTCGCTACTTGGCTGCCGATGAGTTTCAGTTTCGCAAACAAGTTCTGTCTTTTCTGCGGTTTTTGGTGGAGGGAGGGGCGACGGTGGTGTTTACCTCAGAAGGGACGGCAAGTGCTCCCGATGACGATTTGCAATTCATCAGCGACGGCGTAATTTATTTAGAACTGCTGCCTGAAGGGCGCAGCTTATCTGTTACCAAGTTTCGCGGATCTAACTTCCGCGACGGCCGCCATTCGCTGCGTTTGACTGACGCAGGGATGGAGGTATTTCCGCGACTGCTGCCGGAAAGTTACCAGCAGGATTTTGTCCCCGAGGCGATTTCTTCGGGCATTCCGGAAATGGACGAACTGCTGCACGGGGGATTGGAACGGGGTACTGTGACGTTGATTAGCGGGCCTAGCGGCGTGGGCAAAACTACGGTGGGAGTTCAGTTTATGAAGGAAGCTGCGGGGCGGGGGGAACGCTCGGTAGTTTATGTTTTTGAGGAGTCGGTATCTACTCTGCTGCGCCGCTGCGAAGCTGTGAATATTCCCGTTAACGCAATGTTGAAACAAGGAACTCTGTCGCTGGTACCGGTGGAACCTTTGCTGTATTCGCCGGATCACTTTGCCCGCATGGTGCGCCGGGAGGTGGAGGAACAACAAACGCGGATCGTAATGCTTGACAGTATCTCGGGCTATCAGTTGTCGATGCGGGGGCAAAACTTGGTGAATAATTTGCACGCTTTGTGCAAGTATCTGACGAATATGGGAGTTACGGTGCTGTTGATTAATGAGGTAGAAACTATTGCTGGAGATTTTCGGATGACGGAGATCGGGATTAGTTATTTGGCGGATAATATCGTGTTTATGCGCTATTTGGAATGCCACTTGCACAATAGAACCGAAATTCGCAAGGCGATCGGAACTATGAAGAAAAGAGTTAGCAATTTTGAGAAAACTCTGCGCGAGTTTGATATCACTCGTTACGGCATTAAAGTCAGCAAGCCGATCGCGGGATTGCGAGGTATTTTGAGCGCCGCGCCGGTGTGGAGCGATGGGGTAGCGGATGAAGATTGATTGCTGGTTTGCTGCGCATTTTTGGGAAATTTAGTAATTGGTAATAGGTAATTGGTAATTGGTAATTGGTAGTTGGTAATTGGTAATTGGTAATTGCTATAGCAATCCTAAATGAATCGTAAATTTTTACCCCACCCCAACCTTCCCCGAACTCGCTCTGAGAGAGTAAGAAGTTTACAAATGATTTACGATCGCTCGGGGTTCTGAGGTAATATTAAGTTGAGCCGATCCTTATGGGAGGAAGCTAAAAAATGGCTGGCAGTTCGATAATTTTAGCGGTAGACTGCAATCAGCGCAATTTGGAGCTGCTGGCGAAATTTCTCGATCGAGCTGGATACCGGACGATCGCGGTTTGTAGTTTTGAAGAGTTTGCAGCGGCGCTCGATCGACCAGCTAAGATCGGCATGGCTTTAGTAGATATTTCCGGTTTCGATCGCCGAATTTGGGAGTGTTGCGAACAACTGAGAAATCAGCAAATCCCGTTTTTGGTATTGTCGCCCAAGCAAAGTGCTGCAATCCAGCAGGAAAGTTTGTGTCGGGGCGCTCGAAGTATGTTAGTCAAACCGTTAACTGTTAAAGAATTGCTGGGAATTGTTAGCAGCTTGCTAGGAGAATCTGAGTGACTCAAATTTTATTGCTGGTCGAACAAAGAGAAAACCGACGCCTGTTGTTAGAATGGTTGGCGGTTAACTACGTGGTAGTGCTGCCCGATTCAACGACGGATCGAATTAACGATTTGTCGCAATTCGATCGAGCTTTTGGCATGGGTATTATTGATGGTCTTGCCCTCAAACGCCACTGGCAGTGGGTGGCCGATCGCAAACAAGCAGAGCATCCGGTGTGTTTGCCTTTTCTATTAATAACATCGCGGTCGGATGTAGGGATGGCAACGCAATTTTTGTGGCAAACAGTAGACGATTTAATTATCGCTCCGATCGAGAAAGTAGAATTGCAAGCTCGGGTGGAAATTTTGCTGCGATCGCGCCAGTTATCTTTAACCCTAAAATTGTCTCGCGACCAGCTCGATCGAACCCTGCAAACGGCTCAAGAACTCAACGAAGTCAAAACATCTTTACTTTACATGATTTCTCACGACGTTCGCAACCCTTTAAACATAATTTTAGGCACTACACAAGTTCTCAGCAAATACAAACAGCGATTAACAGACGAGAAACAGCAAGAACTGATCGACAAAGCTCAAACAGCAGCAAACAACATAGATAGATTATTAGAAGATGTGCTGCTCATCAGCAAAGTTGAGTCGGGAAAAATCGCGTTTTCCTTGCAACCGCTAGATTTAGTCAAGTTTTGCAATGAGTTAGTAGAAAACTTTCAGAGCAGCCTGAAGCTGAAATCTCAAACAGATGCCGTGACGCTGGTTTTTGTCAGTCACGCCGAGTCTGCAAATGCGTGTTTGGATGCCAGCTTGCTCCGGCGGATTCTCATTAATTTGCTGTCCAATGCTATCAAGTATTCATCTCCCAACTCTCAAGTAACTTTTGAGCTCAACTTCACCGAAACCGAAGCAATTTTCTCGGTACAAGACGAAGGAATTGGCATTCCGGCTAAAGATCGAGAAGGACTGTTTAATTCTTTTTACCGAGCTACAAATGTGGGTCAAATTCCCGGTACGGGATTGGGGCTCAGCATCGTCAAAAAGTGCGTAGACTTGCACGAGGGGCAAATTACTTTTGTGAGTCAAGAAGGAGTTGGGAGCAAATTTACAGTAACGCTACCAATTTCGCAAGTTAGCAGCGAGCCAGTGCTGCCCGCAACGTCTTAAAATAATTAGGGCTTGCCTCATCGAGTCCTTGGGTGAGGGGAGGGAACAGGGAATAGGGAACAGGCAACAGTTTTCGGATTTTTTCACCCCTGAATTAACCTATGTAGTTTAACAACTGCATGAGTCGGGAATGCTATCTGGCTTATTTCTGGCACTTATTGAACCTTTGCCTCGTTTCAAAACCCTCTTGAATAAAGGTTTTACCTTTATTCAGCAAGCCCTAATTAGGAATAAATGAGGCAATACCTATTTGACCTCAAACCCTACAAACGGGGAAACACAAACATTAATTAGCTGGGTAAATTCAATATGGAACTCGCAGATTTAATGGCACTGATTCATCCGGCCCTCGCCGTGGGGGTAGTGTTCCCGATTATTGGTACTGTTGTCAATGCGGCCTGGCAAACTCGCCAGCGTCGCCTGCAAGTCGCCGGTGGGGATAAAAGCAAAATTCCTCCCACCGTCGGCCCGGAACACCTGAAATTGGGACGCTGGCTTTCAGGTTCGGTTGTAGCGATTACGTTAATTGCCCTGGCTTACTCGATTTATTTTAAAAGTATTTTGGAGAAAAATCTGTGGGGTCAATCTCCGGGACAAGTGGTTTTCATCGCGCTAATGTTTGCGGCGACAATTGCTTCTTTGGTGTTTTTGTATCTGGCAGATGCGAAAATTTGGCGGGGAGTATTTGCTACTTTAACTGGCGTCGGTTTGGTGGTTCTGGGCTGTCAAGATGGCGTATTTCGCAGGGGTAATGAGTGGATGGTTTCTCATTATTATTACGGGATTGCTGCGTCGCTGTTGATGGTGTTTTCCTTAGCAATTATTCAGGATATTTATCAAGATCGATCGCACCGCTGGCGGATGATTCACATTGTTTTAAATTGCGTCGCTCTGCTGCTGTTTTTCGGTCAAGGAGTTACGGGTTCTCGCGATTTGTTGGAGATCCCTTTGAGCTGGCAAAAGCAACATTTATATCAGTGCAATTGGGAATTCAAGACTTGCCCGCCACCTGCGCCCAAAATTCAGTAAATAGTTGATAGTTGATAGTTGACAGTTGACAGTTGACAGTTGACAGTTGACAGTTTGGTAATTGGTAAGGAGTTTTGAATTTTGAGTTTTGAGTTTTGAGTTAAAGACAGTTCTTAATTCAAAACTCAAAACTTAGAACTTAAAACTTCCCCTCTCCCCCTCTCCCCCTCTTCCCCTCTTCCTTCTTCTTCCTGCTATAATTCAAAGTTCTAAGAAAGCAACAGTATCGAGCAAATTCACCAGCATAAACCTCAGCAAAGATTGAGTTGCTAATACTAAACCCAATCTAGCTACAGCAAGTTTTGGCGTTTCTGTTTTAACTTCTCCCCAAATCCGGCACTGACTGTAAAAAGTTTGAAATGCTGCGCTCAAACTATTAGCTAATTTGAAATAATTGACTGATTTTCTCCATTTTTTTCGCCAAAAATCGGCACCAAACTATCTACAACTGTTAACTGCTGCGAAATTAAACCGCGTTCCGCCGGATGCAGCAACCGCAGCCGGCCGCTGCTGTTCAGCCAAGGGATAGGATTTGGGGCTGCAAGCTGCCAAATTGCCGGTGTTGCAGAGACATCGGGATGGGCGATCGAAATTAACTTCTCGCGGTGGGCCATCCGCAACAGGGAACAGCAGCGGGCGTGGCTGTATTGTATCGGAAATAACTCATCTGCTGGCAAGGCGGGAGGTATTATTTGAGACTCGGGAACGGGTAGCGGATTTTGAGCCAAACGCTGCAACCAAATTGCTAAAGCTGCGTCAGCTAATTCAAACTGAAGGATTCCGGGCGGTAAGATTTCAATGATAAAATCCTTGCTGCAAGGGGCTTTCAGGTTTTCGACAACCTGCAGGGCGATCGCCTGCGGGGGTTGCTGCCAGACTGGCGCTAATTTTAGGGCGATCGCGGATACGTAGATCGCTTGCTGACAATTTTTACTTCGATTTAAGGGGATGTCATCGATCGGCGGCAAGCCAGTCCGGGCGATCGCGCTTCGCAGTCGCTGCTGCAGCAAACTTTTGACTGCGATTTCTGCCCAGCCCCAATCATCAGTATTTGTAACCATTTTGCTGTAATTTCACAACTTTTGCCTTTGTGGCTGTTACCATCTCGACGGGGTTGTACGTCAAACTGCTGATGCCCCAGCGCGCGATCGCCCTTAAAATCGGGGGTCCGATCGGCCCAATCAGCTCGATCGACTGCTTGTTGCAAAACTATATGCTTAATTCAACCATTTTCATGTATTTTTTGCTACATTGAATTTTTAGGTAAAACCTACACGAGTCAGCGTTGCTAAGCCAGTGCAAGCTCGAACGGGGGTCGGTTGTCTCACATTGTATCACTAGCTTGGCAAAAACTGTTTTTTTCACTGATTACATACACTCCAAAGCCTCACTTATGCAATCAACTCCGACATCTTTTGAGACTATCGATCGACCGTTTCTCACTTGGCAGCGAATTATAGACTGGGCGCAAGAACACTACCGCTGCCGGACTTTTAGCAAAGACGAGAAGATTCCAGCCAGACCGGGCCTGCTGTATCTAGTTCAGAAAGGCTCCGTGCGCCTTGTAGGCAGCGCTCAAGTCAGCGCCACGGCCAAACCGGGGGCAAAACCATCTACTCGCAAGACAACAGAAGAAGCTTTTTTGGGCTTTGTCGGTGCCGGTCAGCCCTTTGAACTTGTCGCTCAGTCGCCCTTTACGCTCCAAGCTTACGCCCACGCCGACCAAACTCACGTAGTGTGGATGTACTGGCACGACTTGGATAACTGGCCTCACTTCCGCCGGGAAGTTTTGGATGCTTTTCGCTACCAACACCAGCGCAAGCTGCTCTGGCTGAGCACTTTGGGACAGCGCCGGACGATCGACCGCCTGCTGGGTTTTCTCACATTGTTGGTAGAAGAATACGGCGAGCCTTACGTAGGTGACGCAGATCCGGATTCGATCCGGGGCTACCGACTGCCTTGGGCCCTGACTCACGCTCAAATCGGCAGCGCCATCGGCTCGACGCGGGTGACGGTGACGCGGCTGATGGGGAAATTGCGATCGAAAGGTTTGATCGATACCGAGGATAACAATTTAATCTGTTTGCCGGCCAACTCAGAACCTCAAAAGAGCAAAAGCAAAAAGCAAAAGGTACCTGAACCGATTGAAGTAGCTGCGGGAACTTAAACAGTTGACAGTTGACAGTTGACAGTTGACAGTTGACAGTTGACAGTTTGCGTATAGTTAACAGTTGGCGGTTAACAGTTGGCGTTTGCTAGAAACTCCGCAAACAAAAAGTCCGGTTAGCTGTTAAATTTTTGGTCGATCTTGGTGTCGGCCTCCCGACAATGTAGGATGAATTGTGTAAACTTTCGCCTTTTTTTCAGGGTGCGATCGACCATGACAGATGACCAGCCGAAATCTCCGGTTCCCGCAAATCGAAAACGCGCAGTATTCTGCGACTTTGACGGTACGATAACTGTTGAGGAAACCTTTGTGGGAATGCTCAAACAATTCGCCCCGGAACTGTCTGCTAAACTGATGCCGGAAATGTATGCTAGAAGGCTGAGTTTGCAATCGGGCGTGCGGCAGATCCTCGAATCGATTCCGTCAGCAAGTTACGGTGAAATTATCGAGTTTTCCCGAGGCAAATCGATCCGATCGGGATTGGTGGAATTTCTGGATTTTTTGAATGCTAAAGGGGTGCATTTTATGATTGTTTCCGGCGGCTTGAGGCTGATGGTAGAAACGGTAATGGGCGATTTAGTAAATCGTGCCAGTGCTGTTTACGCCGTAGATATAGATGCTAGCGGCCCGACATTGCAGGTAATTTCCGAGTTGGAAGGAGATGGAGAATTAGTATCGAAAGTGCGAGTAATGGAAAAGTACGATGTATTGGAACGAGTGGCGATCGGAGATTCGGTAACAGATTTTAACATGGCTTTGCAGGCTGACTCGGTGTTCGCGCGCGATCGGCTGGCCGAGTATCTAGAAGAACAACAAAAACCTTATATTAAATGGGATAATTTCTTTGATGTTATGGAAATTTTATCTAAGAAATGGAATTGAAGGAAGAAGGAAGAGGGAAGAAGGAAGAGGGAAGAAGGAAGAAGGAAGAGGGAAGAAGGAAGAGGGAAGAAGGAAGAAGAATAATCACAACTGTCAACGCTTCCACTAGCGAGCGCGACATCTGTCAAATGTCAACTTAAGCGAGTTTTGAGCTTTAAATTTTGAGTTTTGAGTTATAGACTCTTCTTAATTCACAACTCAAAACTCAAAACAGAGAACTCCCAAACAACTGTCAACTGTCAACTGTATAAAACGGAGGAATTACGAACGATGAGTGGTGATTTGAGAGAGGATTTGATTGCAGCCGCCAAGCATTTTTACGATCGCGGTTGGATGGTGGGTACGGCGGGAAATCTTTCAGCCCGCTTACCCGATGGAAGTTTTTGGATTACTGCTAGCGGCCGCCCGAAAGGACATTTAACCACCTCGGATTTTATCAGGATGAATTTAAATGGTGAAATTGTCGATCGACCCTTTCCCGAAAGCCGCCCGTCAGCAGAAACCAGCATTCATTTAGCCATTTACAATAGTTTCCCCGATGCTAAAGCTTGCTATCACGTACATTCTATCGAAGCAAATTTAGTTTCTCGCCTCACAGCAGGAGATACAGTACCTTTACCGCCCATCGAAATGCTCAAAGGTTTGGGAGTGTGGGAGGAAAACCCCCAAGTTGCAATGCCCCTTTTTGCAAATCATTTGGAAGTGCCTAAAATAGCCAAGGAAATTAGCGATGCGTTCGCTGTTTCGCCGCCCGCCGTACCTGTCTTACTAATTCGCGATCACGGGATTACCGTCTGGGCCGAGTCGCCCGCCGCTGCTTACAATTACGTGGAGATTGTCGAGTACATTTTTCGCTATATGGTGGCAGCTTCTCAAGTCGGAGTCGGCGGAACGCTGTGATACAAAAGTGCATTCCAGGTTTGTAGGGACACGGCAGTGCCCATTGGAGTCAACTTAAGCAGTTGACTCCCAAATTTCTCGTTCCATCGCTGCATTCTCCCGATGTCGCTTTCGTTCTTGTTTAATCAAACCCAACATTTTATGATGCTGCACCAAATAGGTGACGGCATCGGTAATTTGTCCTCTTAAGAGAGAGCGAGAAAAGTGATATAATCCACGAAATACCATCTCTACTGATAATAATACCAAGTTTTTCCCCACAGCACAGATACTAAGCGCACCTGATGGTGGCATGGGTTCGAGCGGTACTTTCCCATTTTTATGATTTCATCTTTATAAGGCTTGTTTACTTACTTTAAATGGTTTGACCCACAGCAATCCTTCTAATTCTAATACCCGTACCACTTCGCTTAAACCAGAAATTATGCGATATACCAAGCTCAATACTACTGCCATCATCACTGGTAATGTCAACAGTCGATCGCGCAGTTTTTTGTCTGCTACAGCGTATCTAAATGAGTAGTAAAGTTTTTACCCCACCCCAACCCTCCCCTTACTAAGGGGAGGGAGTAAAGAGAAGTTTTACACGCGATCGAGACTTGCTATATAATATTGGAAAATTAGATAAATATTCGACTTACCTATGAAATTATACTTATTCTTCGGCATTTTAATCGCAGCCAAGCTAGCAGCTTTATTCTGCCCGACTCCAGCAACAGCACAACTCGTTCCCGATACGACTTTAGGAACAGAAAATACTTTGGTTGCGCCGAACGAGAATATTAAGGGAATTCCGAGCGATCGCATTTCTGGCGGTGCAGTTCGCAATGCTAATTTATTCCACAGTTTTCAAGAATTTAACGTAGACGCAGGCAGGGGAGTTTATTTTGCCAATCCGGCGGGCGTGGAAAATATTTTGACGCGGGTAACTGGTGGCAATCCTTCTAATATTTTGGGAACTCTCGGTGTTTTGGGAAATGCGAATTTATTTTTGCTCAATCCGAACGGTATCGTTTTCGGACCGAGCGCGCGTTTGGATGTCGGAGGCTCTTTTTTTGCGTCAACTGCCAGCAGTGTTGTCTTTAGAAATGGAGTTAATTTTAGCGCCACAAATCCGCAAGCCGTTCCGTTATTAACAGTGAATATTCCTGTCGGTTTGCAGTTTCGCGGAACGGAAAAAGGGATTCTGAATTCAGGCGGCAGACTTGAGGTGCAAAATGGCAGTATTTTGGCTTTAATTGGCGGTCAAAATACTCCACCGGGAACTGCGGGAGTGACGATTTCAGCGACAGGAGGTTTGACGGCCTCCGATGGCAGAATTGAGTTGGGAGGGTTGGCGGGGGCGGGAACAGTAGAATTGAGCGCTAACGGCTTCATTTTTCCCGATCGCACTCCCCGCGCCGATGTATTCTTGAGCGATCGCGCTAACTTGAACGTATCGGCTAGCGGCAGGGGCAGCATCGCGATCGCAGCCCGCGATTTATACATTGTGTCCGGGAGCTCTCTGAATGCGGGGATTCTCGCGGGTTTCAACTTGGGGGGCGCAGTGCCGGGAAGCATCAGCATCAACGCTACAGGCACCGCAACCATCGCCAACAACAGTCGCGTCGAAGTCGATGTCAAAAGTGGTGGCACCGGCGATGCCGGATCGATCGTAGTGAGAGCGGGTTCTCTGTTTGTGAGCGACGGTGCGGTGCTGCTAAGCGGTGTCAGGAAAGCCGACGCCCAAAACCCAGCGGGACAGGGAAATGGAGGCAATATCGCGATCGAGGCGCGCGATCGCGTTTCCGTAACTGGTAACAATTCTGCACCGGATAACAATACACAGATCGTTGCCAACATCGGCAACGGCGTTGTTGGGAGGAGTGGCAAAATTAGAATTACCGCTGAATCCGGCTCGATTTCGGTGACTGAAGGTGCTAGGCTGCGTGCGGGTACGTCGGGACAGGGAAATGCCGGTCAAATTACCTTGCGCGCGGGAGGTGCGGTTTCGTTGACTGGCGGCAGCAGGATCGAAGCTGAGGCGGATAGTGGCGCTGTAGGAAACGGCGGCGATGTCAACATTACAGCCCGATCGCTCTTGTTGGAAAATGGTTCGTCAGTGGTAACGCGCGCCAGCAAAGCGGAAGAGGGAAAGCCGGCAGCGCGGGGGAATGCGGGAAATGTCAACGCTAACATCCGCAATGCAGTGACTCTCGATCGCGGTTTCATCGTTACTACGGTGGGAGATGAAGTGCTGGGTAAAAGCGGGGAAATTGCCATTAATGCGCGATCGCTCTCGCTAAGCAACGGATCTCGCCTGGAAACGGCGACTTCTGGCGGAAATACGGCGCAAAGGTCGATCGCGGGCAATGCTAACATCAACGTGCGCGATCGCGTGACAATTACCGGCATTAACACTCCAAATGCGATCGACCAAACGGGAATTTTTGCCACAGTGACCGATCGAGCGCTAGGCGGTTTTGGAGGTAATATTAATATCAGAGCGAGGTCGGTTACTGTTAGAAATAGCGGGCAAATAACGGCAAGCAGCCAAACAGTGCAACCGCTGCAAACGCCGGAATTTTTGCGCAACAATGCAGGGAATATCAACATTATATCTGACAACATCCGGTTAGAAAATGGAACTCTTCAAGCTGACACTCAAGCTGGAAAAAGAGCGGAAATTAAATTAGATACATCGGGCTTGCAAATGCGTCGCAACAGCACGATAACTACGAATGCTGACAATACAAATGGCGGCAATATTACGATCGATGCCGGCAGCATAGCTGGATTGGGAAATAGCGACATTACAGCCAATGCGCGAAATGGTGGAGGGGGAGTTATATCGATTGCATCTCAAGCAATATTTGGGTTGCGATCGCAGACGAGGCAACAGGTAGAAACTCGATTGACAGGCGAGCAAATTCTCGACTCCGACTTCAGCCAGCGATATTTACCAACAAGCGATATCTTAGCAATTTCTCAAACAGATCCGACTCTCAGCGGTACGGTAACGTTAATAACTCCCGATGTTGACCCGACATCCGGGTTAGTTGAATTGCCGCAAAATATTGTCGATCCGGCCGCATTAATCGCTCAAAATCCCTGCGCGAGAGGGCGGGAAAGCGAATTTACAATTACCGGGCGCGGCGGTTTGCCTGCGAATCCGGGGGAAGCATTAAATAACGATAGCGTGCGAGTCAATTTAGTCGAGCCTGCGAATTCGGGAAATACGGTGCAAAATTTGCCAGCATCCCCGCAGAATATTGGGGAAACAAATTCGATAATAGTGCCGGCTAATGGGTGGATTCGCGATCGCAAAGGGGATGTAATTTTAGTAGGATATAATCCTTCAGTTACGGGAACGAGTCGCCAGCCTCAAACTCCCCCTAGCTGTCAGCCTAATGTACCTGAAAAATAAATAAACTGAAAATTAGTTTGTAGTGCGGACTTCAGTCCGCTTTCCGATCGAATAGAAAAGGTTATCAAATGGCAAAATTAGATGATTGACGAAAATATACTGAATACGCTGTGGGTTAAAGTTTTTAACGGCTGCAAATTACTCGATTTGCGACACGGCCCGCCGGGGGTTGAAAACCCCCGTCTCATAGCGCAAGTCGGTTGAAAACTCACATGGAGCACCAATGTCAATAAGAGGTTTTCTGGTGGGGTGGGGGCGGGTTTATTAACCTATTTGCTACCTTCTGTGACTGTTGAGAACCCGCCCCTACAGGTTATTGCGACTGGTGCAAG
>JAAUPF010000368.1 GCA_012034575.1 Richelia sp. CSU_2_1
CGGATGTCGTCCGCCATCCGCTAGTACAGCGGATTGTTGCTGCTTACGAACAGTATGAGAAATAGTTGATAGTTGATAGTTGACAGTTGACAGTTGACAGTTGACAATTACCAATTCCCAATTCCCAATTACCAATTACCAATTTATGCCCAATCTGAAAGAATTTTTGGAAGCTTGCGAAAATTTAGGAACGCTGCGTTTAATCGTGACTAGCAGCGCGGCTGTACTGGAAGTTCGCGGTTCAATTCGCAAACTGTTTTATGCCGAACTGCCGAAGGGAAAATATGCCAATATGCACGCCGAAATATTTGAGTTTCACCTGAATATGGACAAAATAAAACAGGTGAAGTTTGAAACTGGCGAGGCGAAAAGAGGCAATTTTACTACCTATGCAATTCGTTTCCTTGACGACCAAAATGAGGCTGCTTTGAGTGCATTTTTACAATGGGGAAAGCCGGGGGAATACGAACCGGGGCAGGTGGAAAATTGGCACGAATTGAAGGAAAAATACGGGGAGGTTTGGGAACCTGCACCTGTTGGGGAAATTTAAATACGACTTACGCGCTAGCTCTATACGTAGGGTGCGTATGGGCGCACCTTACTGCTACTAATAGTATTGTAGGGACACGGCACTGCCGTGTCCTGACTGTGGGTAATATGAAGTAAATATATGAATTAATATAATAGCGCACATAAATCAATGTAAATTGTATGCAATTAGTTTGGGGTTTTTGTCTGGTTTTGGTGGTATTTCTGTGGGGCGGAAGTGCGATCGCGGGCGGTTTGGTCGATCGCATCTCCAGTTTTCCCAATTGGGAAAGCAAGCCTGCTGTAGCTGTCGCTAAAGGGGACTTGGTATATCCTGATTGGATGGCGGGTAATTGGAATGCTGCGAGCACTTTGGTGGATTTAGCTGCTCCTTTAGCACCCAAGATTGTGACTCCTGGGTTTGAAAGCAACCGCCGTTATTTGCAACAACCAGTATTGTTTAAAGTGCGATTTCAAGCGGAGGAAAAGACTGGCTTAATTTCTAATTATACATCTAAATCGGCTAAACCTACTAAAAATATTGTAGCCGATCGCGCTTTTAATGGCTCAAACATTGCCAAGGCTTACTTGGGAGGTGGCACCGTACTTTCAGTAAAAGTAGATCCGCACGATCCCAACCGCCAAATTACTATTTTGAAAGGAGAAAAGCAACTAATTTCGATCGTGACAGGGCGGGAAACAGAGACTTTAAACCCTTGCGAGTTTGTATCTACAGAAATTTCTCAGCAAGTGTTTCGTGGAGAATCCGATATTTATTTAAACGAGGTGGAAACAACCACGGCTTATCGATTTGTCGCAGGCGGAAAAAATGGCAATTCAACGAGTAAAAGAATTGAAGCAGACCAAGTGACAGCGATTTATTTATCGCCGCAAGATCCGAATTATTTTTCTGCGGTCGGGCATCCTGTAGCTTTGTACCGCTATCGGCTGGAGTTATTGCCGGGAGAATTAGCTAATTAATGACTGATAATTGCGGGAGGTTGATACCGAATATTTGCTTGTTTTAAACGTCGCAAAGCTTCTCCCAGTCGATCGCACTCCGCAATTAAACTAACTCTAACATATCCTTCGCCGCCAGGGCCGAAAGCATTTCCCGGAGTTACCACAACACCTGTTTGCTGCAAAACATTGAGAGCAAAATCAGTGGAAGTCATTCCCGGAGTGCAGGGAACCCAAAGATACATTGCAGCTAAAGGTTTAGGAATATTCCACCCCAACTCGGCCAATCCTTCCACCATAAAATCCCGGCGCGTGCGATAGCGATTCTGCACTTCGTGCAAGTAACTATCTGGCAATTGCAGTGCTGTTTCTGCTGCTGCTTGCAAGGCGGAAAATATACCGTAATCTAAATTAGTTTTGAGAGTGCGCAAACCTTGAATGATCCGGCTGTTTCCTACTACAAAACCGACACGCCAGCCTGCCATATTGTATGTTTTTGACATCGTATGAAACTCAACGCCGATTTCTTTGCCGCCCGGAATTTCTAATAAACTTGTCGGTTGATAGCCGTCAAAAGCCAACTCCGCATAACACAAATCGTGCACCAGCAATATTTGATGTTTGTGCGCGAAAGCAACAATATCTTTATAAAATTCGCGGGGTGCGGTTGCGCCGGTGGGATTGCTGGGATAATTAAAGTAGAGAATTTTAGCTTGTTCGGCTACGCTGTCGGGAATCGAAGCTAAATCAATTACCCAATCATTTTCCGGTTTGAGAGTGATGTTGTGAACTTTGGCACCGGCGATAATCGGGCCGCGAAATAATACTGGATAAGCGGGGCTCGGGACTAATACTAAATCGCCGGGATTGATATAGGCGATCGCAAAATGTGCTAAACCTTCTTTGGAACCCAACAAAGGCAATGCTTCGCTTTCAGGATCGAGTTCGACATTGTAGCGACGGCTGTACCATTTAGTAATTGTACGGCGAAAACTAGCAGTTCCTTCAAAGGGCGGATAGCCGTGATTTGCAGGATTTTGGATGGCTGCGGCTGCGGCTTCTACTACTGGTTGCGGAGTCGCACCGTCTGGGTTTCCCATTCCTAAGTCTATCAAGTCGAGGCCTTGTTCGCGGGCGCGGGCTTTGAGTTCGTCGAGACGGGCGAATACATAGGGAGGTAGTTTTTGCAACCTGTCAGCAGGGCTAATCCAATCCAAGGTCATTTGTTTTTTCAGTTTTTAGTTGTTAGTTTTTCGTAGTAAGGACTTCAGTCCTTCTTAAGTTCGTAGTGAGGACTTCAGTCCTTCTTAAGTTCGCAGTGAGGACTTCAGTCCTTCTAACAATCTTTTTAGGACTAAAGTCCTTACTACAAATCTTAGTGCAAACAGTTTTAATTCTTAACTCTCAATTCTCCCACAGGTGCGGTAGTAGAAACCATTGCTGCCATTAATTGTTCGGGAAAAACTTTAAATGGCAGTCTGTGGATGTCCGATTGGGGATTGCAGGCGATTTCAGCAGCAAGC
>JAAUPF010000019.1 GCA_012034575.1 Richelia sp. CSU_2_1
GTCGGAACTGGTGCCGGAGTTGGAGTCGGAACTGGTGCCGGAGTTGGAGTTGGAACTGGTGCCGGAGTTGGTGTTGGTGCGGGCGAAATACTGGTGGTGACTCTAGCAGTAACAGCGCTGCCGTTGTTGTTGCCGGGAGTGGGATCGTCGGTAGTTGAAGTGCTCGAAGCGATGTTGCTGACGCTGGTCGCGTTAGGGGCGACAAAGCTGACTGTGCGGGTGACGCTGGCTGCATTGGCTAAAGATGCGATCGCCCCAAAGCTGACAACGCCCGTCACCGGATCGTAGCTGCCACCGTCGGATACGCTAACTCCCGTCAATCCTGGAATAATCGTGTCAAAAATTGCGACATTAGCAGCCGCACTTGGCCCGTTGTTGACTGTAGAAATCGTATAAGTAACAGTCTCACCGGCGGTAGCGGTAACAGATCCGGTTTTGGTGGTAACGAGATCGGCAACAGGAGTAATGTTGGTGGTAACTCTAGCAGTAACGGCGCTGCCGTTATTGTTGCCGGGAGTCGGATCGTCAGTAGTTGAAGTGCTCGAAGCGATGTTGCTGACGTTAGCTGCATTCGGTGCAACAAAGCTGACTGTGCGCGCGACGCTGGCTGCATTGGCTAAAGATGCGATCGTCCCAAAACTAACAACGCCCGTCACTGGATCGTAGGTGCCACCATCGGAGACGCTAACTCCAGTTAAGCCCGGAATAATGCTGTCAAAAATTGCGACGTTGGTTGCTGCACTCGGCCCGTTGTTGACCGTAGAAATCGTATAAGTAACAGTTGACCCGACGGGAGCAGCAACCGGACCGATTTTAGTAGTAACCAGGTCGGCAACAGCATCAACCATCGTCGTCGAAACTTGAGAAATTTGTGCAAAACCGCTGTTGTTATCTGGATTCGGATCGAAGGTCGTGCCGGTGCTAAATGCAGTATTAACAAAAGGACCGCCTTTGACTGCAGGAGCAATTACAGATATCGTGCGACTGACGCTAGCACCGTTAGCTATATTAAGGCTCGGCCAAGTAACAACTCGCGTTGCTGGGTTAAAAACACCGCCGTCGCCAGCACTGCCAAAAGTTAAGCCTGGGGGTAATTGGTCTTGAATTAAAACATTTTGAGCTTCGTTAGGCCCGTTATTTACAGCAGTAATCGTGTAAACGATCGTGCTGTTGGGCAGTGCGTAATTCGGACCTTTTTTGAGGGTAATAATGTCTGCTTGGCTGGGAGGAGGATCGATGCTTTCTACTTTGAGAGTCCGAACTTCGTGAATGTTAGTTGCAAACCCTGTAGAACTTGCGAAACCAAATTTTAAGGTCGGCGGTATTGCCCCGTTTTCTGTTGTCAAATTCGGGATGTCAATAATCGTTTCGCCCGCATCGGTAAATGAATCGTTACCGTTCAAATCTAAAGCGACTCTCAGACGGTTGGGCGTTGTTGAAGAAGGAGGGTCTAAGGTAATTTGAACTCTTCTGGTAGCGAGATCGCGATTAGAAACCGTATAGTTATCTATACCGCCGGGAACAGACGCATTTGTTAAAAATTGATAGTTTGTTGATTCGCGCCCTCTAATTGCGATCGAATCCGATAGCTGTCCCGTTCCTCCTACCCGCCCTTCACCGCCGTTGGAAAAATTGCCAAATTCATCAAATCCAATTCCTAAATAGCCTCCTACTACACCCGGTGCTCCTGTCCGTTGAGCGTAGCCGAGAGAACCTCCAAAAGCTCCAGCTTGGCTGGGTGTAGCCGTTCCATCTATTAAGAAAAAGCTGATGCCATCTCCGGGAGTGCCGAAGTAAGCACTGCCGGCATAGGCAAAGAATTCAAAGGTAACTTTCAAGCCTTCCGTAGCAGGAATGGGGTTGTTGTAAATCACAAATGCTGCTTGACTTTCGGCACTTGAAGTCAATCTCAAGGCACCGTTTCCCGGTGTATCCCCGATTCCCAAGCCTGGAAGCACGCCCGAACCGGTGCCTGCTGTTAAACCCGGTAGGGCTGAACTGCCGCTAATTCCATAGATCCAAGGTCCGTAAACTATTCCGTTTTGAAAGTTTTCTTTGACTAAGGTTGCCAGAACATAGCTGTAAGTTTCTAAGACTTCTGGTTGAAAGGCTAGTTCGGCATCAATTAACCCTGTGGTAATTTCTAGTTTCCAGTCGCCTCCTAATTTAGGGTTGCCTGTGGCATTTTCGGAAGCGGCAATATTTTTGCCGGTGAGTTCGCTGAGTTTATTTGTGAATTCTCTGCCCGGTTTGCCTGCTGCTACGTTACAGCCGTAAACCAGGATGCTGCCTGTTTTGCTGAGGGATTTTCCCCATTTTTGCAATTGGCTGCTGTAGCTTTCTAGGTTGTACGAGTTGAGTTCTGTTGACCCGATTTCTATGGCTGCTACGGAACCGTGGGAAACGATGTGTAGTGTGCTGATTTCGGACTGAGATTCCAATATTTCAGTGATTTGGAAAATGCCGTCCCGAGCGCGATCGAGTACGAATACTTCGGTTCCTGCTGTGACCGCACTCACTAACTGTTTGTAATTTTCTACTTTTGAGTCAATGACAACTACATTTTTTTTCCGCTCTTTTTTTGCCGGAAACTTTTCTTTTGGCTGGGAAAGTGTAACAGGGATATTAGTAGCTAATTTGCGTGTTTTTACTGATAAAAAGCTTGGTAGGTGCATGATATGCTTCTCAATTTATTTATTAATTGCTATTTCTAACTTACCCATTTTTTTTGAAGTATATCGTGTTTAAAAAAAGAGTTTTTGTGAATTTTGGTTTGGAAAATTTGAAAAGATACTTAGGTATTTTTAACAAAATTATTGCGCTATAAAATAAGTTAAACGGGCAGCAATATGCCCCGACACGATCGCCAAAATCAAAAAAATTACCGCAACTGCTAGATAAGCAAGCAGTTGCGGTTGGTAGGTGGCGAGGCCCGATCGGTCGATCGAGCTTTCGGTAGGGCAGAATTGGGCAAATTCGATGCCAGTTACTTAGGTATTGCCGAAAAAGTAAGTAATCTTGATAACAAGAGAAAATGGTGGTACGGAGGCATTAGCGAGCGATCGTTAAACGTTGACCGTGAATCTACTTAAGATATTTAGCGGTTGGCGGCCGATGTTGCGAGTTAGATCGGCAAATATTTCATCAACGATCCGGGTCGATCGCCCTATTTTTGAGATCGATCTCTAATTTCTGCCCTCACCCCCTCGCCCCCTCTCCCCCGCAGTCGATCGAAGGGTTGTTTAACCCGGATTGGGGCTCGCCCCTGTTTGGTAACTTTCGGCAAAAAATATTACTTGAGATCTTGCACCTATTCAGAAATCGGTTTGGAGGCAAATACTTTGCCTCAAAGCCGATATTTTTAGGCAAAAAAACCCGGTTTCTCGCTGGTCGATCGCACCAATTTAAAGACTTGGCATCAAAGCCGATATTTTGAGCCAGAAACCCGGTTTATCGCTGGTTTGTTGCAGCAATTCAATCTACATAAAACAAAGATCGATCGAAAGTCACGATGACAGGAGTCTTCCAAAAATAGTATAGATTGCTTTCTAATGTTGAGATTTAATTCAAAAACTCGATCGCAGATTTTTTTGAGCTACAATCTCTACCATAAGAACAGTTTCATAGCGTGAGTTCGATAGCAATTATTACCTACCATCTCATCGCTCACACCTGAGTGCGCCGATTCTAAAGCTCTGTCTAACTCACGTTTTTGTAAAACGAACGAAAGACGAAGGAGAAGAAATCATGGCTCAATCTACATACTCAGAAATGATGCCACAAACTACTTGGGGTTTCCGCACCGTCAATCCGGGTGATGTCGTTAAATCGAATCAGACACTTGAGGAAAAATCAACGCAAGTCGCAGTAGATGCGCTTGATATTACGGGCGATCGCGTTGTAGTCCCAACTTACTTTATTGTCGAATATCCCAACGGTGAAAAGAAAGCTTTGCACCATGTTTTAGATGCCAAAGAAATTTCCGATGTGATTCGCCAAATGCGACTCCACGAAGAAGAGGAACCAAAATCGGGAAATACCGATCGTTCATCCGGGCTGTCTAGCGTGGGGTTCATACTAATTGTGCTGATGTCACTGTTTACTCTATTGACTTGCACGATCGCGATCGGTATTTTTTAGTGCGAGAAAACTGATTCAAACTTAATTTGACTGATTCCGATCGGGGGATGCCCGCGATCGGATTTTTGCTAAGAAAACGATCGCTTTAGATTCCGATCGAAATTCTCGTTACAAACCCTTGCTGGCAACTCAAAATTTTGCTAGCTTAGAGATGCCGTTTGTGGGACTTTGGTGCGACTTCCGAATCCTGTCTGTAAAACAGTCCTAGCTGGTCGCGCCGCCATTCCCCAAACGGTTTTTTCAGAGTTGAGAGTTGACAGTTGACAGTTGACAGTTGACAGTTAACAGTTGGTAGGGGCGAAGCGTAGCGGAGGGAGTGCCCCCGTGCCTGCCCTCAGTTGATTAAATTCATCTGCGTTTATCTGCGTTAATCCGCCTCAATCTGCGGTTGCAAGTTGAGAGTTGACAGTTGAGAGTTGAGAGTTGTTATTTCTCTTCTTCCTTCTTTCCTCTTCTGGCTCTTTCTTCCTTCTTCCTTCTTCCCTCTTCCTTCCACTTATCTGCGTTTATCTGCGTTAATCCGCCTCAATCTGCGGTTGCAAGTTGAGAGTTGACAGTTGAGAGTTGAAAAAGCTTATTTATGTCTTAACCGATGCAAAAGTTGCTTTAGGAAACAGGAAATAAGAAACAGTGAAACCAGAATTAGCGCAACAATTCGATCGAATTGCACGGGAAGATTTGGTGATGTTTATCAATGCCTGTCTTACCTGCACCGGGCAGCGCGAATTTTATGATGATTCTTGGGGGCAGCGAGTGTCGATCGACTTCTTGCACGACTATATTATGGGCAATTATCGACTGTTGTACGCCCGCACTTTAGCAGCCGGAATCAATCATTTCAATCAAGCTCAAATTATTCTCAAACTGCTAGCAACCGGAAAAAAAACCGATCCGCAGAATCAAAAAGAAGAGAATGCGTTAATTACTGCTGCCCTGCATTCGCTACCGCCGCAACGGGCGTGGAAAGTTTTAGAACAGTTGCGCAAACGCGGGATTAATAACAGAAGATCGCGCGCGATTGCCAGTCATTATCTCGCGAGTCGAGGATCTCGTTTACCATTCCAAGTTGTCAAATACCGATCGAAAGTAAGGGCGATCGCAACTCACGCTCATTTTAAATTAGATGAAGAACTCGGTGCCTTCATCTTTCGGCAATGGAAGCGTCAATTTCAAACGCCGTTATTTGAACAGTTTCGCCAAGGTTTCTACAGTGCCAAAGCAGTTTATAACTTGCCATTTACAGTCGCAGAAAGCTTAGCGATCAAACACAATATCGATCGCGATCGCTTTTTGACTGGCATCGAACAACAAATGACTGCCGCAGAAAAATTGCGACTTCAAGGCAGTGCAGAACGCGCAGGTACAGAAATTAAAGTTGACTGGCATCGCTTGCCACTGACAAAATTAGCGCTTTACGTTTTATCTTTAGAAGAACGCGGAGAAGAATTAGAAACAGCCTTGGTGCGATCGGCAAGAATAACTTTAAAAAAAGTACCTTTTCAACTCAAAAAGTAGCAGCAATTCTCGATTGCAGCTATTCTAGTTCCGGTTCGTCGGAAAAACGCCGCCGCCCGCTAGGTGTTGCTTTAGCAGCACATTACTTGTTGCAAGCTGCTGCGGAAGAATACCAAGCTTTTTGGACAATTCCTGTCAGCAATCCCCTGCAAGTAAGGCCGCGCGGACAAACAGATTTAGCAACGCCGCTACTGGCAGCATTATCCCAACAACCGGATTTAATCGCGATCGTATCCGACGGTTGGGAAAACGATCCGCCTTGCGGGGCTGCGGAAATTTTGCGCATTTATCGTACTAAATTAGATCCGCAGCGGCGAGTTTCGATCGTCCATTGCAATCCGGTTTTCAACAGCGATGATTTTACTTTAAAAACTCTCAGCCCGCTGATTCCCACTGTGGGTTTGCGGGATGCAGAAGATTTACCAACAGTGTTGGGTTTTGCGCGATTTGCCGAGGGAACAGCTTTGCTTTCTGAGTTGGAGGAGTATTTAGCAATTAAAGCACAACAACTTCGAGAAAAATAGAATTGGTAATTGGTAATTGGTAATGGGCGCAGCGTAGCGGAGGGAATTGGTAATTGGTAATGGGTAATGGGTAATTGGTAATGGGTAATGGGCGGAGCGTAGCGGAGGGAATTGGTAATGGGCGCAGCGTAGCGGAGGGAATTGGTAATTGGTAAGGCGGGTTTATTTAATTTGTTTGCTACCTTTACAATCCTTGGCGAACCCGCCCTACAGGTGATTAATAATCCTGCAATATCTGAAATCGTCCCGACAATTAATTGCCCGAATGCTTCGCCACTACACGCTTCATATCTTGTTCTTTTTGTCAACTCGTTTTTCCGACAGGCTAGAGCAAATCAATGGTAAAAAAAGCACATTTATTAGAAAAAATCGCGCTTGCAAATTTAGAAATTGCTCCCTCTCAAGTCTGGGGTGCAGTTCGGATCGTTCCGCTGTTGCGGCGTCAAGTTCGCCACGATTTGCGACTGCTCAAACGCAACTATGACGAAGATATTACTATCGTTAACTTAGATAGTGAAAGGCTCGATCGAGGTATTAAATACATATCCTATGTTCCGCACGGATTGGTGCTATCTTGGAGCGATGATGGCAGTCCCGTAGCAGCAATGGGCGGGCAACTAATTTCAGAAGGAAAACGCTATAATAACAGTATCTACAGCGCCCAAATCGTGCACCGCATGGCAAAGCGGGAAGCAAAAAATCAGTTGCGATTTCTACCTTTACACCTAGCAATGGAAGGCTTTCTATCGGTTCATTTTGCAGGGCCAGAAATTACTTGGCAAGGCTACTCCCGCCGCGCTAAATCTCAAGGACTTTCTCCACGAATTGAATTTTCATTTAGCGGGCGAGCAATTCCAGCATTAGAAGATGCGCTGCGGGTGTTTGAAATTCACGAGGATCAAGTGGGAGTTTTACTATTTATTTCTGAGAGTCTTGCCTCAGCATTTGTAGTGCCGACACCAGAAGATTATCGCGCTTTGCACAGCAGTTTGCTGCAAGATTTCTACAGTGAATTAATGTATGAATACGGTTTGCACGGCCGATCGACTCGCATTGAAGCGGAGATTGATGAAAGTCAAGTTAAAGATTTGGAAACACTGGGAAAAGCACTCGCGATCGCCCGATCGCAGTGGGCCCAATTTCAAGGTTTCATGGCAAGCAATCTCCTCGAAAGACCGATCGAAAGCAAGCGAATCTACACGGCAGATGGATTTACTTTGCAACGGTTTATGACAGATTTGCAGCTAAAATCAGAGAATCATATTGGAGAAGCGATCGTCCGAGATAACGGGCAATTGGAATATCTCAAAACCTATCGCCTTTCCGAAGCGCAAACCAGAAGAGTCTATCTTCTAAAACAACTCGCGGCGCATCAATGGCATTTAGAAGAAACTGCTAGCAGTTTGGGAAATACACTTGATGAATTGATTCAACGTCTCGATCGGGCTGGATTTGGCTATTTAATTAATGATGGAGAACGACAAAAAGCAAAAAAACAAAATTAACGCGACGGGAGAGGTGGAAAAATGATATACAGCACTTTTCATGTGAGGTAAAAAAAGATTGTCGGTAGGGACACGGCAGTATCGTGTCCTTGCGAGAATTGCGAGATCGACGGTGTAACTCATAAACCTGCAATCTGCTGTAAATTAGCGTTAAAGAGTTGATTTTTTTACCGCAGAGGGCGCAGAGAGTACAGAGAGAGGGAGAGAATATAAAAGGTATATTAAAGCTGGATTTTATATTATTTATATTTGTAGGGAAGAAGCATTCGGGCGATAATTTCTGCAATAAATTTCAGGCTTGATATCCGAATGCTTCGCCCTAGCCTACAAACTGCTTACAAGAAATCAGAAAGACCGATCGCCCCATTAATCCCCACCAAATTAGCTAAAATTTGAGTGGTTTGTGTTACTCGCAACAGCGTACTGTTCGGAGTTGAGGTAATTTGTAACTGCTGGAAACTCAAGCCTTGCGGCAACACAAATTTATCGATACCGACCTCAAAATTAATAACAGTATCGGTACTGCCAAGATCCAACACAAATCGATCGCTCCCAATCCCTCCAAATAAAGTATCCTCGCCCAAACCGCCAAATAGCAGGTCGTCGCCAGCACCACCATGCAAAAAATCGCGATCTTTCCCGCCGTTAAGAGTGTCATTACCGTCGCCTCCATTCAGCGTATCTTGCCCTTCATTTCCGTACAGCAAATCGTCGCCAACATCGCCATTAATGCAATCTTGTTCGCCGTTAGCACCGACAGAAACACCTCGATCGTCCGCCCGATCGCCGTAAATGGTATCGTTGCCTTCATCCCCGCAAAGCTGGTCGTTACCGCTATCTCCCAGGATGAAATCGGCACCGTCACCGCCCTGCACGAGGTCATCATTTTTGCCGGCCCACAGACTATCGCCGTCCTCGCCGCCGATTAACGAGTCCTCCCCCGTACCTCCGTAGATTAAGTCGCTACCGCCACCGCCATACAGCAAATCGCGCCCGTCAAACTGCGAGGCTGACTGCTGCGGGCGACCGCCGTAGATAGTGTCGCTGCCGAGTTCGCCCGCGATCGTATCGTTGCCGAATTCACCCCAAATATTGTCGCCGTCTTTGCCGCCCAAAACGCAGTCATCATCTTTGCCAGCTTGAATTGTATCGCTGCCCGTGCCTCCCCCGATCGCATCATTACCGCGATCGCCAAAAATCAGATCGCTTTCATCCGCCGGATTGTTGCTAGCTTCGCCGCTGTCTCCGAGAATCGTATCGTTACCTTGCCCGCCGTATAGCGTATCGCGATCGAGTTGACCGAAAATGCGATCGCTCGCTTTCCCTCCGAAAATGCGATCGGCAGCTTTGCCTCCAACCAGCGTATCCTCGCTAACTCCGCCGTACAGCAAATCGCGGCCGCTGCCTCCGTGCAGCAAATCTCGCCCGCCAGAGTTACCTGTGGGGAGGTCGCCAAACAGGCTGTCATCGCCGCTTTCGCCAATTAAACTATCGTCGCCGAGTTCCCCAAACATCAAATCGCTGCCTCGGTCCCCGTAACAATTGTCGTTTCCCTTGCCGGCGAACATGGTATCGCTGCCGCCAAACCCCAGCAAGGCGTCGTTGCCTCGTTTGGCAATGAATATTTCATCGGCATCGCTGCCAAGAAGCAACTCACTGCGATCGGTCCCTTCGATCGCGCGATCGATCGGCAACTGCCCCTCTGGCGGGGTCAATACCGACGGTAGCGGCTGTACTGCTGGCAAAAAAGTAACTTGCGGTTTTGTTGGTGCTGGCGGACACAAACAACCTGTTTCCGGTGGTGCGATCGGTATTGGTACTGGCGCGGGGGATGGCGACGGTGATGGTGCGGGTACGGGTACGGGAACTGGAACAGGTACGGGAACCGGAACGGGAACAGGTACGGGAACTGGAACAGGAACGGGAACCGGAACGGGAACAGGTACAGGTACGGGTGATGGCGTTGGTGATGGCGCAGGAGCGATCGCGGCAATCTGAATTGTGGCGGTAGCGATCGCACCCCGATCGTCCGCAGCACTGTAGCTGAAACTCGCTGCGGTAAAAGTACCCGTCGATTGAAAGAACAATTGCTCTATTTGAGCCGCCGTCAGAGTTTGATCGGCAGTGACAGCAGTGCCGCCACTGGCTGGATTGCCCAAAAACAGCACTCCTTGAGAGGCTGCGGGTAGGGTATTAATCGTGAAAGAGGCGATCGAGCCGTCGGGATCTGTAGCTCCTAATCCTCTGAGATTGGCGCTGCTATTCGGCTGCAGGTTGATATTCGGGCTGCTAACAGCCGGAGGTAAGTTAACTCCCGGTTGCAGCACGGAAATGGTAGCAGTAGCGGGACTGACTGCACCGAGATTGTCGGTAGCGCTGTAGATGAAGTTGGCTCCTGTAAAGGAACTCGTTGATTGAAAAAATAATTGACCGATCTGAGTTGGAGTCAGGATTTGACCCGCGATCGCAGCAGTTCCCCCAGCACTTGGATTGCCTACAAACAGCGTTCCTTGGGCAGTTGGCGGCAGAGTGTCGATCGCAAAAGAGGCGATCGTGCCGTCGGAATCGTTTGCCCCCAATCCTCGGAGGTTGCTGCTGCTGCTGGGCGCGATCGCGGTGTTGGCATTATTGGTAATGGGAGCTCTGTTTGCGGGTACGGGTGCTGGTGCTGGTGTCGGGCTGGGACGCAGGGCGATCTGAGCGGTAGCCAAACCGGTTGCGCCTCGATTGTCGGTGGCACTGTAGCTGAAATTGGCTCCGCTAAAGCCAGCCGTAGATTGGAAAAATAGTTGACCGATTTGAGCCGGCGTCAGATTTTGTCCTGCGGTGATGGCAGTTCCGACCACAGTGGGATTGCCTAAAAACAGCACTCCTTGAGATGTTGGCGGCAGGGTGTTAATTGTAAAAGAGGCGATCGTCCCGTCGGCGTCGGTGCCCCCGAGTCCTGTAACATTGACAGCGCTGTTTGCCAGCAGGCTGATGTTGGTGTTGTTCGCTGTCGGAGGTTGGTTGGGCGGCGGTACGATCGCAGAAACGGTAACTGTGCCGCCGGAACTTGCCAGGCCGAGATTGTCGGTGGCTGTGTAGGTAAAGTTGGTGCCGTTAAAGGAGTTGCTGGATTGGAAGAACAGTCGATCGAGATCGGCGGGCGCGAGACTTTGACCGGCAACGATCGCAGTGCCTCCGGATGTGGGATTGCCTAAAAACAACAGCCCTTGAGATACTGGCGGTAGGGAGTTGATGGTAAAAGAGGCGATCGTCCCGTCGGAGTCAGTACCTCCCAATCCTGTCAGTAAGACGGTGCTGCTGGGGGCGATCGTGCTGCTGGCGTTATTGGCAACTGGAGCCCTGTTGACCGGTGCGGGTGTTGGTGCGGGCCCTGGCGTGGGAATGACGGCGGCAACGCTGGCACTGGCGGGGGCGCTAGCACCTAAATTGTCCGTGGCGGTGTAGCTGAAGTTGGCTGCAGTAAATCCGGCTGTGGATTGGAAAAATATTTGTTGAATTTGAACCGGCGTGAGAATTTGACCTGCTGTAATTGCAGTTCCCCCAGTGGTGGGATTGCCTAGAAATAGAAGACCTTGGGCGGCCGTCGGTAGAGAGTTAATCGTAAAGGAGGCGATCGTCCCGTCGGGGTCGCTTGCTCCGAGTCCTGCCACATTGACTGTGCTGTTTGGCGGCAGGCTGATGTTGGCGTTGTTGGCTACTGGCGGTAGGTTGGGTGCGGGCAACACTGCCGAGACGGTGGCGGTGGCGGGACTTACCAGTCCGAGATTGTCGGTGGCGCTGTAGGTAAAACTGGCTCCGGCAAAGGCACCGGTCGATCGAAAGAATAATTGATTTATTTGAGTCGGTGTCAGAATTTGACCCGCTGTAACGCCTGTTCCTCCAGAGGCTGGATCGCCCAGAAATACGGTGCCTTGGGCTGTTGGCGGTAGAGAGTTAATCGTGAAGGAGGCAACCGTCCCGTCGGGATCTGTACCTCCCAAGCCTGTCAATAAAGCGGTGGTACTGGGCGCGATCGCGTTGTTGGCGTTCAAAGCTACCGGAGGCTGGTTGACGGGTACGATCGCGGTTGTAACTTGGGCGTTGGCTGCGGTGCCGTTGTTGTTGTTGCTGTTGGGATCTGGAGTTTCGGCGGTGCTTCTGGCGGTGTTCGCGACGCTGCCGCTGGCGGGAACTGGAAAGCTGACGGTGCGGGTGACGGCGTTGCCTGTCCCGCTGGCTAAACTCGCGATCGCTGGAAATGTTACAACGCCCGTAGCCGGATTGTAAGTACCGCCGTTGGAGGCTGTCACTCCGGTTAAGCCTAGAGGTAGGGTGTCGGTAATGACGACGTTGGCCGCAGCCGACGGGCCGACGTTTTGGGAAGTAATAGTATAGGTTACTGTAGCGCCCGGTGTTGCCGATACCGGACCAGTTTTGGTAGTAACTACGTCGGCATTGGGAGTGATGGTGGTGGTAACTCGGGCGTTGGCAGCCGTACCGCTGTTATTGCTGTTATTGGGGTCAAAAGTGTTGGCGGTACTGCTGGCGGTGTTGGTGACGGTACCGCTGGCGGGAACGACAAAGCTGACGGTGCGGGTGACGGTGTTGCCGGCCCCGCTGGCTAAATTTGCGATCGCCGGAAATGTGACAATCCCCGTACTCGGATCGTAATTGCCGCCGTCGGAGGCGATGACTCCGGTTAAGCCTGTCGGTAGGTTGTCGGTAATTACCACGTTGGTGGCTGCCGAGGGACCGAAGTTTTCTGCGGTAATGACGTAAGTGGCGATCGAGCCTGTGGGAACTGATGCCGGGCCGGTTTTGGTGGTAACTACGTCGGCGCTGGGAGTGATGGTGGTGGTGACTATAGCGTTAGCAGCCGTGCCGTTGTTATTGGTTGGATCGGGATCGGGTGTGGCGGATGTACTTCTGGCAATGTCGATGAAACTTCCTGTATTTGGCGTACTGAAGCTGACTGTGCGGGTGATGGCGTTGGCGGCCCCGATGCCTAAACTTGCGATCGCGGGAAAAGTTACAATTCCCGTTCCCGGATTGTAAATCCCGCCACCCGAAGCGACAACTCCACTCAATCCTGCAGGTAAAGCGTCGGTAATCGTGACGTTGGTGGCGTTACTCGGCCCCCTGTTTTCTGTAGTAATTGTATAGGTGAGAGTCGCTCCGGCAGGGGCTGTTGTCGGACCAGTTTTTGTGGTGTTGAGGTCGGCAATACTCGATACGATCGCGGTTGTAGCTTGAGATGGCGGCCCTTCTCCGCTGTTGTTGGCGAGATTGGGGTCGAAGGTGCTGCTGCTGCTGAATGCCAGGTTCGTTACCGGCCCGAGGGTGGCGGGTGCGGTTACGGTGAGGCTGTAGGTGACGCTGGCACCGCTTGCCAGAGTCGGAATCGCCGGCCAACTGACTGCCCTGGTTATCGGGTTGAAGGTGCCGTCACCATCCGCACTGCTGAAATTTAAGTTCGGTGGCAGGGGATCTTGTATCAGGACGTTGGTGGCAGCATTGGGCCCGTTATTCCTGGTAGTAATCGTGTAAGTAATATTGCTGTTGGGTAGGGCAAATACGGGACCGATTTTCACAGTCTCAATATCTGCTGAATGGTAGGTTCTCGCACTGTTTCTACCCGGAGATTGCGAATTTCGTGAATGTTTGTAACTGTCCCTGTTGAACTGGCAAAACCAAATTTAAATGCAGGCGGAACTAGACCGTTTGCAGCGCTTAAATCTGGGATGTCGATCGGTGTTTCTCCCGGACTGTTAAATAAATTGTCACCGTTTAAGTCGATGTTGACTGAGAAACGGTTGGTGCCTGTTGCAGTAGTGGGATCTAGGGTAATTTGAACTCTTTTTCTGGCGAGGGCGCGATCTGTCAGTGCAGGATTATCGATGCCGCCGGGAATTACGGTGTTAGTTAAAAATTGATATCCTGCTGCTGCATTACCTCTAATTGCTACTGCATCCTCTACTTGTCCCGGCCCGCCGATCCGCCCTTCTGTAGGATTGGAAAAATTGCCAAATTCGTCGAATCCAACTCCTAAATAACCGCCAACAATTCCGGGTATGCTAGAATTATTATTAGGTGCGTAACCGAGAGAGCCTCCGAATCCTCCTGCTTGAGTTGGCGTGGCAGTTCCATCAATTAAGAAAAAACTGATGCCATCGGCACCAAAACTATTGCTATTGTAGGCGAATAAATCGAAGATAACTCTCAGGCCGTCACCTGAAGGAATTGCGTTGTTGTAAATAACAAATGCTGCCTGGTTGTCGGCATTTGATGTTAATCTCAAAGCACCGCCGCCTGGTGGATCGCCGAGTCCTAAGCTGGGAATGATGCCGGGGCCGCTGCCTGATGTCAATCCTGGCTGAATTGCACCGCCGCTAGTACCGTAGATCCAAGGCCCTAATGCTGTGGGATTTTGAAAGCTTTCGGTAACTAGGATTCCGAGGACGTAATTGTAGGTTGCTAAAACTTCTGGTTTGAAGGCTAGTTCGACATTAATTTGTCCGGTGGTAACTTCTAGTTGCCAGTTGCCTCCTAACTTAGTGCTGCCTGTAATATTGCTGGAAGCGGCCAGGTTTTTTCCGGTTATTTCGCTAATTTGGTCGGTAAATTCTTTGCCAGATTTGCCTGCTGCGACGTTGCAACCGTAAATCAGGATGTTTCCTGTTTGGCTGAGGGCTTTTCCCCACTGTTTTAATTGGCTGCTGTAGCTTTCTATGTTGTCGGGATTGAGTGCTGTTGACCCGATTTCTAAGCCTGCTACTTTACCGTGGGAAATGATATGCAGGCTGTGGATGTCGGTTCGATCGCTCAAAATTTCGGTTATTTGTTTGATGCCGTCCTGGGTTCGATCGAGTACAAATACTTCGGTTCCAGGTTTGATTCCTCTGACTAATTGCTGGTAGTTTTCTACTTTTGAATCAATAATTGCGAGATTTTTTTGAGCTTGTGATTCTGATTTAGATCTGGTTGGTATTAAAGATTTTTTTGCATTAAAATTTCTCGGCTCGCCTGCGTTTGCAGATGACCCTTTTGAGCGATCGATAGTTGTTTTCATCTTTAGTTGTTTTAATTCCCAGCCTTAAGTTACATCTTTTTGGTAAATTCGCTAAACTTTTAAATATGAATTTTTTATAAATTAGTTCTTACTAGATAAATTAATACTTACGTAGGTTGTTAGTGGAAGATCTGAAGAGTAATTAAGTTGGGGAGAGGGGCCTCCCAACTGCGAAGTAGAGGCTTTAATTCCTTGAAAAATCAGGTTTGCCGTCTTTGATGGTGGCGAAAAGGGTGTGTTGCTGGAGGATTCAGCAAGGTCAAGATTGCTGTTAGTGGTGGCAAGTTACCTAAGTATTGCTCAGTAACTAAAGTAATTTTAATAACAGCAATAGTTTTAATTACGGTCGTAAATGCGATCGATCGTGAATGCTTAACCGTAGATACACTTAAACCCCATATTTGAGGATGGGATAATGTCGATCGCCCTTGCTGTTTCAATCAGTTGGATTTAGAGTCGCAATCGCTTCTTCACACCAAGCCAACCACCCGAGTTCGTAGTTAATCCCATTGCGCAAGGTTAAATAACGAAACTTTTGTTCGATCGAGAATGATTCAGGATTTGAGAAAAACTGTTGTTCTATCTCCCGATATACGGCCAATCGTTGTTGGTGTTGCGTTCGATGTCGTTCTAATTCCGCTACAAGCAGGGATGGGGACACTAAGTAGCCCGCAAAGACTTTCACCAACAGTTCGTCTCGAATCGGGGGCAGATCGCAAGGTTCAACAATCCAAGCTTGCAGGTAGTCTCGGCCTGCTGCTGTCACCTGATAAATCTTCTTCTCGGGACGATTCTGCTGGCGGACGGTGTTGGAAGTTAACAAACCTTGTTCCTCTAGCTTGTTGAGTTCCCGATAAATTTGTTGAAAGCTCGCTTGCCAGAAAAAGCCCACAGACCCTTCAAACCGTTTGCACAAGTCGTAGCCGCTGCACGATCCGCCGAGTAAGGCTGCCAGAATAGCATGAGATAACGCCATAGAATTGATGAGCTTGACATATTCAATTTGTTGAATATACACTATCGTACAATACTCAATTTGTTGAATATTAGTTTGGTTGAGTATCAAGCTCGACTAAATTCGCCCTGAAACGATCGGGAGGATTTCCCTATGAGTTATTCCATTTTCCACATCGATCTGCCAGAATCTCCAGAAGCCGTCGTGTTTATTAACGGCTTTGTCGCTCGCGATACTGCGGGTTTCTTCTGGATGTGGAGTAAGCTATTGTGGATTGCGAAGGTTACGACTCAAGCAGAGGGCTGCGTGCAAGTTAAAGCAGGTATTTGCAGTCCCAATGAAGTGGTGATGGTCAGTTACTGGCATTCTGAAAACAGTCTGAAAAATTTTTTCCGAGGGAAAGCTCACCAAGAGATGATGCAATTTATTGTCAAAAATCCCGACAGTTTGTGTTTGTATAACGAGACTTACAAACCTTTTAAAAGTGGGAAATACAGCCACGAACTCCAAGGAATGGCAACTATTTACGCGCAAATTTAAACTCCGCAGGTCGTTGGATAAAACCCTAAAAAGGTGATTTGTAAGGTTCGCACCGCGCACCCGAAAGATAGTAATTGGTACGGTGCGCACTGCGCACCCGAAAGATAGTGATTTGTAAGGTGCGCACCGCGCACCCGAAGGATAAAGGATAGAGTTTGTACTAATCAACCGACGTTGTATTGCGGACTGAAGTCCGTACTCCAAACTATTTTTGTTATGCTAATAGATCGAACGCGCTCTAAGTTTTATATTATTAATAGTTGATGTTCTCTCTGTAAAAACAATGAATGATTTTTCTGGAAAAATCGAACATATGCTGATTGTGGGAGGCAGTCGGGGCATCGGCCTTGCGGTTGCCGAATACTCTCATACTAGAGTTAAAAATCTAGTCTGCGTTTCCCGAACTCCATCGAAATTCGGACGGTGGATTGAGGCTGATGTTGCGGATAATCGAGGGATCGATCGAGCTTGCAAGCCTTTTGAAAACCAACCTTTAGATGCTTTGCTGTACTTGGGTGGAACTTGGGAAAAAAATGCTTTTACCTCGGATTATGCGTTTGCCAACAGCAGCGATGAAGAGATCGATCGAGTAATTGCTGTTAATTCGATCGCTCCCATCAAATTTACCAGAAGATTGATTCCATCGCTGCAAAAATCACCAATCCGCAAAGTTATTTTTATCGGCGCGCTTGGGTGTTTCGACAATCAAGCATCGAGGGAAGTTGCCAACACGGCTTCTAAATTCGGTTTGCGCGGGGCAGCGCAAGCCTTGCAACTCGAACTCAAACACACTGAAATCGGTTTTACAGTTATCAATCCCGGCAACATTGCCACACCTGAAGTGTTGGATGACATTGCTTCAGGAAGGTTTCCGAGCAAGTTCCCATCCCCTTAAGCGATTTAATTACGGTTATTGACTGCACGCTAAGTCTATCACCAGCATCTTATTTACCGGAAATCAGCTTAGCACAAATCAAATATTGAAATTAATTCGATTTTGCTCATCTTTTAAAAATACTCGATCGAGCGATCGCACCTGCGGAATGTGGGCCTAATCAGAAGTTTTCGATCGCTCATATTTTAGTGCATTCAATCTACAGTAATGCGCCTCTTTATTCTGTCTTAATCTAAACTCCAGTTCCGCTCACGTAGGCCATAACAGGAGAATTTTGCTGCTGCTGCGCGATTTCCAAAAGCCGCTGAATGCGCTCTTCCGTAGGCGGGTGAGTGCGGAAAAGTGACTGCAAACCTTGAGTGGAAAAAGGATTCACAATCAGCAGCGGCGACATTGCAGGATTGCCGTGCATCGGGATTTCACGACCCATTTTCTCTAATTTTTGCAGCGCGTTTGCTAAGCCTATTGGATTGTTGGTAATTTCCACAGCGCCACTATCGGCTGCAAATTCCCTAGTTCGCGAAATTGCTAATTGAATCAGCGTTGCTGATAGCGGTGCTAAAATTATTAAAAACAGCAAACCAAACGGATTCGGGCCTTGTCTGGTGTCCCGCGTCACCGGGCCGTAAAGCGCTCCAAATGTGAGAATTCGCCCGACAAAAGTAATAGCGCCGGCAATGGTTCCTGCAACTGCTTGAGTGAGGGTGTCGCGATTGCGGATGTGCGTGAGTTCGTGGGCTAAAACGCCTTCTAATTCTTCGCGGGAAAGCATTTTGATGATGCCTTCGGTAACTGCTATTGTCGCGTGTTCCGGGTCTCTTCCCGTAGCGAAAGCGTTGGGAGATTGAGTCGGAACTACAAATATTTTCGGTACGGGAATTGCTGCTTTTGCACTCAATGATGCTACAATATCGTAGAGCTCGGGAGCTTCGCTGCGATCGATCGGTCGAGCGCGGTAAGCCATTAATGCAGCGGTATCAGAATAGTACCAAGAGCTAAAACTGCTGAAGGCGGCTAATGCTAAACCGATGTAAAGTCCTTGCTCGTTGCCGATTAAATAATAGCTTCCCAATACGAGAAGACCGCTGAGAAGTCCTAGTAGTGCGGCTGTCCTGATTTGATTTGTTCCTAACATGGCTGGTTGCGAGGGCGGATTGAGGGCGATCGAACAATTTTTGTATTTTTGAGCTTGTTATTAGATTTCCATGTTTGCGGGCGATCGCACCTCTATCCACCGAAGTAATATCAACAGTCAATAGTAGTATTTAGTGACTCGATCGACATTCTGTAAGGTGCGCACTGCGCACCCTACAACTTATTTTACACTGCTTGCACTTGTTTTTCCTCGATCGCAGTTATCGTTGCTTTTTGCTGTGCTAATTGAGCTTCGTCTGCCAAAAACTCAGCTAATTGAGTTTCAATTTCATCTCGCACGATTTGGCGGTATTCGAGGAAATGTTCGTTGTGAGCGCATACTGTTAAATAATGATCCCAAACCGCCGGATTGTGCTTGAGAATGCCGAACAAATGATGCCAAAACTTCCACCGAGTTTTGCGCTTGATTCCTTGCCGCCAAACTACAATTAGCAGCGCGCGCAAATCGATCCAACTGGGAACTCGGGCTGGTATATTTGCAGTAGGCGCGCCTAACATCAAGAAATGACGGTAAGTCCGATCTAAATATTTCTCAGCATCGTACACTTCGCAAAATGCCTCGACGTATTCGCGGGCAATATCTTCTAAAGGCCGCGTCGGGATAAAATTCATCAAAGTAGTTTGGTTGAGATTTCCCGATTTGCCGCGCAACCGCCCTTCTTTTTCCAGTCGGTGCGACAACGCTGTATGCGGTAAAGCTTGCAGCATTCCAAAAGTTGTACTCGGAATTGCCGCTGCTTCAGCAAACTTAACAATCCGCTGGCCGGCACCGGGTTTTTCGCCGTCGAAGCCGATGATAAATCCTGCCATCACTCGCAAACCGGATTTAGCAATTAATTGCACTGAATCGATGAGGGAATTCCGCGTATTTTGGAATTTTTTCGTCATTTGCAAGCTTTCTTCATCGGGAGTTTCAATTCCCAGAAATACTGCATTGAAATTGCAGGCTACCATCATGTCCATCAATTCTTGGTCTTGCGCTAAATCGATCGATGCTTCCGTGTTAAAATTAAACGGAAATTTGTGTTCTTCCTGCCAAATTTTCAACTCGGCTAGCAGCAGTTTGACGTTGCGCTTGTTGCCGATAAAGTTGTCGTCTACCATGAACACGCCGCGCCGCCAACCCAAATTGTAGAGACAATCTAATTCTGCTAGCAATTGTTGGGGAGTTTTGGTACGGGGTTTGCGGCCGTAGAGAACGATAATGTCGCAGAATTCGCACTGGAAAGGACAACCCCGAGAAAATTGAATGGACATCGAATCGTAGGCGTCCAATTCCAGCAAATCGAAGCGGGGAACTGGCGTTGTGGTAACATCGGGTTTTACGCCGTCCGATCGATAAATTCCACTTTTCTCGCCTTTTTGGACTGCTTCGACAAACATCGGCAAAGTGATTTCGCCTTCGTCGAGAATCAAATAATCTATGCCCGCTGCTTGAGGTTCTTCGGGTACGGAAGTCGGGTAAGGGCCGCCGCAAGCAACTGATTTACCGCGCCGTTTTGCTTCGCGAATGATGTTGAGCAAATCTTCTTTTTGAACGATCATTGCTGATAGAATGACAAGTTCTGCCCATTCCCATTCAGCCTCTGTAATTTGTCTGATGTTGCGATCGACTAACTTAAATTCCCATTCTTGAGGTAAAATAGCTGCTACCGTTACCAAACCCAAAGGCGGAAGCAACACTTTTCGATCGACCAATTCCAGGATTTTTTCGTAAGACCAAAAGGTTTTCGGAAACAAGGGATAAACCAGTAGCACTCGCATTATATGTTAAACCTCACATCAGTAAAAGAATTGCGATCGGCCTGGCGATTTGAAAGTTCGATCGGCCTTCAAGACACCATGTTAATGCTAAAATCGCGATCTTGCAGCTCGATCGAACCTCTGCTGCGGGGTCAAACCCCCTGACGCCACCAAAAAAACATTAACAAAAACGAGCGCGATTTTTGGCTGTTAGCTCCCTGTTATAGTTGGCAAATGCTGACATCTTATCGTATTTGACTGTGAGTTGGCGATCTAAAACAGTTGACAGTTGACAGTTGACAGTTGACAGTTGACAGCGAACAGTTGTTAAGCCTTAATTTGTAAGGTACAGTGCGCACTATTACATTACTAATGACAACTGACAACTAAATAACAACTATCAACTATTGGGGCGGGCACGGGGGCACCGCATCTACCAACTCTCAACTCTCAACTCTCAACTCTCAACTATCTTTAATTCCGCTAGTTTTCAACATATCGGCAATCGTGCCGCAGTAACTTTGCTGTCCGATAATTTCAGGATTGATATAATTCTGATAGGTAAAATGGCGGTAACTGATGCAAAATCTATCCCAAGCAGCTACCTGAATGCGGAACAGCCAGATAAAAAATTCTGCTAATTGCGGCGACAGGGTAATCCGAAACCAGATTTTTTTATGCAAGTATTCGCAAGCTTGTTCTACAGCTTCATTTGCTGTAATTGGGGGAGTTCCGAGTACCAAATCTTGCTTTTCGGGGGAAGCTGGCGGGCGATCGACTAAATAATGTACTATTTTAGCAATATCGGCACCGTGAATAAAGTGAAAACTACCGTCGGCTTTAAACCACCGAATCAAATTTATCCATCTTGCGACTTGCGGCACGCCGGATGACAGGTGAGAAACAGGTTTGTTAGCATCTCCTCCCAAAACTAAGGTCGGGTAAAGTGCTGTAATCGGAGGCACATTTGTCAAGTTCGATAATTGTACCATACAATCGTATTTCGATCGAATGTAATCCGTTCCGATTTCGCCTGCTTCTTTCAGCAATTGGTTATCTTGTCCTAAAATGCTGGCTGTGGAGAAATAAATTACTTGCTGGCAAGTTTGCGGCGACAGCAACTGAATTAAACGGAGAGTTTTGTTGACATTCACGTCAAAAACTTCTTGCGTGCCGCCCCAAGCAGTTGCAGCTAAAATTGCGACATCTATTGTTTGTAAAAGTTCGGCGTGTCGATCGATCTCGCGCATATCGCCTTTAATTATATTAACGCCATCGCGAGCTTGCCAATCAAATTTTAACTTATCGGGATTGCGAACTAGCAAATAAAGTTCGTGATTTGTTTGTTGGATTAAAGTTTCAGCCATGTAATGACCGATACAGCCGCTTGCGCCGGTGATAAAAATTTTTTTCGAGTTCATTATGGGGAAGAAAAAGGGATTTGACGCTTTGGCGGTGGAGATGCGTTGTTGATTTTGCGGTACGGATAGGGGAATGCCTCTAGGTATCAACTTAAGACTGAAGTTCTCGAAAAATCTCGCTGTTACCCAAGTCTAGATCCCCCTAAATCCACGCCACTTGCTTCATTTGGGGAGACCCCAAGACGCAGTGGCTCCCCTTAAGAAGGGGGACTTTGAGTGCTTCCGGTCCCCCCCTTTTTAAGGGGGGCTAGGGGGGATCTGAGTCTCATAGTGAAACATCAATCTTTCAGTACCTTTGACTTTAACTCGCTGTTACCCAAGTCTATATCCCCCTAAATCCGCGCCACTTGCTTCATTTGGGGGGACCCGGCAGTTGCTCCACTTGGGGGGACCCCAAGACCGCACTGCCTCCCAAGATCGCAGTGGCTTCCCTTACGAAGGGGGACTTTGAGTGCTTCCGGTCCCCCCCTTCCTAAGGGGGGCTAGGGGGGATCTAAATCTAACGGTTAAACACCAATCTCTGACTACTTTTAACGTTAAGTTGACACGCCTTGGGCGAAGCGAAGCGGAGGGAATGCCGTGTCCCTACAAAATCTGGAATGCACTGCAATCTCAAATCCCAAACTCAAAATTGTTAATACAGCAGCAAGAAAATTGCTAATTTCCGCTTAGATTCGATTGCAAACCAGCCCTTGTTGGCTCTCGCGAGCGATCGAACTCGCGGTGAAATCTAAAATCGATCGGAGCGATCGAGTCTTTTTTGCCATTCAGCATCTATTTTTGCCGACTGTTGTAGTTCTTGTTCGGTTAATTCTGTTTCTGTTGTGTATGCTAAATCTTCTCCTGTCAGCACGTTTTCTGCTGCAAATTCGCGGGCGTAAGCCAGTTTTTCGAGCAAATTAGCATCGGGTTGGTTCAACAAAGATGCTCGCTGCTGTCGCTCTTGATTGCGAGTTTCTATCTTGCTATTTTTCCACTGAATCCAGAAGTAGCGAATTAAAGGAATTGTCAAAAATCCCACGCCGTAAATCAATAGTGCCGGATAAACAGCAGCAATAAATCCTAATGCTGCTGAACTTTTAGCTAACAGATTTCCTAAAATTAATGCACCGACAAGATTCACCGCTCCCAAACCTGCAGCGAGCACGATCTGTCCCGAACTAGCATTGCTGAAACGCCACAGCATTTCTCGCAAATAAGCTGCTACCGGTTGGGGATTTTCTTGAATTGCTGTGGTTTGCAATTGCGGGAATGGTAGACTATTTGCCCTTCGGGACTGACTTCGGGGCGGCCGTCAAACCGGGCGAGGGCCGGCAGCATATATTCTTCGTATTCTTTTGCGTATCCATGCCCCAGATTGTCGAGATAGGGGGCAATTTGTTCGGCAACAACGGCACCTTGATTGTTGCGAATTGCGGTGGCAATGTTGCTCCACTTGCGCTCTTCTAAATTGTAGTTGGGATTGCCATCTCCAAACAGGAAGGAGAAAACTGCTTCGAGGAAGTTCATCTCATTCTTTTGACCGCCAGAGAGTCGATCGCGCCGCCTGTAATAAGGTTCGTCATTCCAGTAAAATATCCAGAATAAGTCGTTCCAAAAGTAGGGAAAAAAGAAAAAGCCACCGCCGCCGCGATCGTCCCCACCACCGCCGCTATCATTGTCACTGCCGCTGGAAAGGGCGATCGTAATCCCGACAAAAATTAAAATCAAAGAAGCGATTAAAACTATACCAAAAGATATCCGAATCAGGTAAAATAGAATGCGCCAGATTTTTTGCCACCATTCTTGCAACTGCAATCGCAAAAATTTGTTGCGCAAAACATCTCGAAAATTATTGGGAAATAAATAGGCAATGTCGCCGGATTCTGCTACTTGCAGGTGGCCGCCTGCTTCGGAGGCGAGGGCTAACAATTCTCGCTGGGCAAAATTAACATCGAGTCCAGCTTTTGCCGCCACGTCTCCAACCGTAACGCGGTAGCCAAGTTGCTCGACGGCTTGCATAATGCCGGGATTTGGAACCATGTGTTTCTCAGTTGTGAAAATTACCCATATTTTTATTATAGTTTGCGACAATTCAAGGTGGCTGCCGATCGAGGGATTAAACTAGACATAGCCCGATCGATCGTTATTGACAATTCGTTTATGCCAATGCAGGACAAGGAACTATTAGTCAATCATCAGCCACAAATTATCTTGATAACCGGGAATATGGCTGCTGGAAAATCGAGTGTTGCCCAAGCACTTGCCCAACGGTTGCCAAAAAGTGTCCATCTTCGCGGGGATATGTTTCGTCGCGCGATCGTCAACGGACAGGCAGAAATGACATTAAATTTGTCAGCAGAAGCCTATCAGCAGCTTCAACTGCGATATCACCTGGCAGGAGTGGTGGCACGAGAATATCTCCAAGCTGGCTTCACAGTCGTCTATCAAGATATCATTATTGGCCCGGCACTCTCCGAAGTAATGGCAACTTTCCACGATGTGCCCTTATCTGCGATCGTGTTGTGTCCCAGCCCAGAGGTGGTAGCGGCAAGAGATGCAGCACGATCGAAAACTGGATATACTAACGAAACAATGGTATATGCGTTCGATCGCATCTTGCGTACCGAAACTCCTCGACTCGGCTATTGGCTGGATTCAACGGATCTAACGGTTGAAGAAACAGTCGATCGGATTTTGGCAAATTTTAAAGTTGAATAAAATAACAGTTTAAACTGATATCTTGCACCATTCGAGGGGAAGCTGTAGATGCGGGTTCACTCCCCCGTTTTAAAGCTGCCAGACAGGTTAAATAAACCCGCCCCCACCCACCAAAAAACCCGTTATTGACATCGGTGCAACATCTGGGTTTAAACAAATCTGTTTTTTTGCAAGTTTGGCAAGAGTTCTCTAAAATAGATAGGGCTTGCGCAGATGTCACGCCCAAACAGGTGTTTCCAGGTTAGCAGTTGCGAACGATCGCTATTTTTAGCGCCCTCAGCACAACTCTCAACTAAAACTGTTGCGCAAATATTAATAGGAAAAATTTACAGGCTAATTTTTTTGATTGGCCGTTAACCCAAAACATCGCATATGCCAAGAACTCAACGCAACGATAACTTTATTGACAAAAGTTTCACGGTAATGGCCGATATCATCCTCAAGATTATGCCGGCTAAGAAAAGAGCGAAGGAAGCTTTCGCTTACTATCGGGATGGAATGTCGGCTCAAGCTGATGGTGAATACGCTGAAGCGCTAGACAATTATAACGAAGCGCTGAAACTTGAGGACGATCCTTACGATCGCAGTTACATTCTGTACAATATCGGACTGATCCATACGAGCAACGGGGAACACGAGAAAGCTTTAGGCTATTACAGCGAAGCTTTGGATCTCAATCCGAGAATGCCGCAAGCGCTGAACAATATTGCTGTGATTTATCACTACCAAGGTGAAAGAGAAAAAGAATCGGGAAATGCGGAAGCGGCGGAAAGTTTGTTTGATAAAGCTGCCGATTATTGGAAGGAGGCAATTCGCTTGGCACCGAACAATTACATTGAGGTGCAAAACTGGCTGAAAACTACAGGTCGATCGCAGATTGACGTGTATTTTTAAATAGTTGACAGTTGACAGTTGACAGTTGATTGAATCAATAAATAGTTGAAAATCGATAGTTCATTGTTGTCAATTGTCAATCTGTTTGTTGTCCATTACCAATTACCAATTCCCAATTCCCAATTCCCAATTCCCAATTCCCAATTCCCTATTTTTTATGATCGATCGAGAACAAGTTCGGAAAGTAGCGCATTTAGCTAGACTGGAATTAACGCCGGAAGAAGAAGAACAATTTACCGTACAATTAAACGGTATTTTGGATTATTTCGAGCAGTTGAGCGAATTGGATACGAGCAAGGTGAAGCCGACGGCGCGGGCGATCGACCTCAGCAATGTAATGCGATCGGACGATTTGGAACCTTTTACTAATCTTGAAAGCATTTTAGCTAGCGCGCCCGATCGAGATGGGGAATTTTTTAAAGTTCCCAAGATTCTCAGCGAAGAGTAAAACGAGGCAAAGCCGACAGATTTGGTTTCCCACGCACAGTCTGGGAACCAATTAAAATTTAGACTTGCTAGATCGGCGATCGAGTATTATCAGTCAGCAGTCAACTGTCAGGAGATTTTAGATTAAGAGATTGGGAGATTTAGAAAATTACCAATTACCAATTACCAATTACTAACGATCGACTGTCAACTGTCAACAGTCAACTGTTTAACTGTCAACTGTCAACTGTCAACTGTCAACTGTCAACTGTTTAACTGGCAGTTCGATCGTAAATTTAGTTCCAAAATCGGGCTGAGAGGTGCAGTACAATTTGCCGCGGTGCTGTTCGATGATAATATGATAGCTAGTGGATAAACCCAAACCAGTTCCTTTGCCGATCGGTTTAGTTGTAAAGAATGGGTCGAAGATTCTGCTACAAAGACTTTCCGAAACTCCACAACCGTTATCTGTAATAGAAATAGCAATTCGATCGCCCTTAACCCGATGGGTGTGAATCCAGATCGTATTAGATCGATCGGCAATTTCAGCAAACGATCGCCCTTTGTTCGCTATTTCTACAGCGTCGATCGCGTTGTCTAATATATTCACAAATACTTGATTTAGCAGTCCGGGATAACATTCTACTTTGGGCAGTTTGCTGTCAAAATCTTTAATAACGCGAATTTCCGGGCGCTGGGGTGTGGCTTTAATGCGGTGCTGCAAAATCATCAGCGTGCTGTCAATTCCTTCATGGATATCTACCTTTTTCAAAGCCGCTTCATCCAAACGAGAAAAATTGCGGAGCGATAAGATAATCTCGCGAATTCGATCGGTTCCCGCATTCATCGATCGAAGAATTTCTGCCAGATCTGTTTGCATAAAATCGAGTTCGATTTCCTCCAACTCTTCTTGCAGGGTTTCTGGAGGATTGGGATAGTATTGTTGATACAAGCGCACTAAATTTAGCAACTCTTGAGTGTAGTCATTGACATAGGTTAAATTACCGTGAATAAAGCAGATAGGATTGTTAATTTCGTGAGCAATACCAGCGACCAGTTGTCCCACGGCCGACATTTGACTTTGCAACATTTGCAATTGAGTTCGCTTGAGGGTTTGCAGCGTTTCTTGTAGCGTAATATTTTGAGCGGATAATTCTTCGGTTCTTTGCTGCACTCGAATTTCCAGGGTAGCATTAGTTTTGGCTAACTCTGCTAAAGTCAAACGCAGCTTTTTTTCAGCTTGAATTCTTTCTTCGATCGCTGCTGTTAAAGTTAGGACTGTTAGCGAAATAACCGTAACAAATAATTGAAGTAATGCCAGAGATTGATTCAAATCCAGATGGGCAAATTCCCCCCGACCGCGAACAGTTCCTATGGTGGCAATGGTTGCGACGAACAATGTCAAGGCTGTCGCTCCCGGTTGACCGGTGCGAAATACCGACCAAATTAAGATGGGAAGCAGCAGATAATCAGCATCGTATCCTCGATCGAATGTTGCGTTCGCAAGTAGCAACGCCAATCCAAAGAACAGTGCTATTTCGATCGCCTGCAACAGCTTAAAAAACGTAATTTTTGAAACAAGTTTTGCGGGAATTTTGGGAGCAGAAAGTTGCAGGCTGTCCGATGGGATTCGAGATTTAAATCTCCGCTGATAGTAGAGGTACGCACTAATTCGATATACCCGTAAAATTAGCTGCCGGCGTTTCCAAATTAGCCTCGCCCAACTGAGGAGTACGGGCGCAATAATGAAAATTCCTGAAACATTAGAAATCCACCAAGTCAGCCAAACCGAACCGTAAATTTCCCAAGGCAATTTTCCGCTTAATGCCAAGCTGGTAACTCCGATTGTAGCATTGACAATCGGTCCGACGGCACTGGCTAGAAGCAAAAATTTGAGTACGTCGGTAACTCGTGCTAAAGGATAGCGGTATGGAGTTGATTTCCGCAGGAGGTACGTCCCCAAAAGAGTTCCGAGAGTCGTACCCGCAGCAATCCCGAAAACGGGTAAAGTAGAGATGAGGGACAACCACAAACTGGAGCGATCGAGAAATGCCCAAATGTTGGCAAGAAACGAGCCCAAAAACACTCCCAAAGCAATCCAATTACCAAATAGCAAAACGCATCCGACAGCAATCCCGTCTGGAGGCCAAATTGGAGTTACGTCTTGAGGTGTGGCAGCAAGATGTCGTGAAAGTTCGGCTGTTATATAATACGCGATCGCTAAGCCAATGACGCCAAGCATTCGCAATACTATGTTAGGGAAAGGTGCTAATTGTATTCGGTTCATTTGTCAGAATAAGTGTGTAATTTCTGAAATTTAAATGAAAATGTTTGCACGGCACCCCACACATACAAAATTCTTCTAACTAACTATTTAATAGCTTGCCTAAAACATTCCTCGCACGGCACCCGCAAAACTACTTGTAGCTTTAGTTTAGCTAGCGAAGGCCCTCTTTCATTGAATATTCTGTAATGGGCGATCGCTAATTATACATCTAAGCAATTCCACTTACAGGCAAGGCCGACTTTTCGCCGCAGCAACTGCGCCGATAGCAGGTTTTACATTTATAAAGTACGATCGAGTCAAGAGCGCATCCGTAAAAATACGACAGTATCTCGTGGAGAGTACGGCCGCCCACGGTGTTTTTGCGTATATAAGTATAGGAGTATAAATAGAGATGAATTTACAACTCGGCGATCGCCCGCTGCTACAATCCTTAGCAAATAGATCGTGAATAAATCGCGTCATGGAAATCAATCAGAGTTGAGAGTTGAGAGTTGAGAGTTGAGAGAAATTATCTGCGTTTATCTGCGTTTATCTGCACTTATCTGCGGTTAACATTTGACTTATGACAGTCGATCGTCGATCGTTAATAATTCTCTCAGACACCAAACAATTTTTTCAACCGTTTTCTCACCCATGTTACAGGATTTTGGTCATCTTCCGTTGCCTCTACTAAACCTAACTCTCGCAATTGCTGCTGTCTTTCGCTCAATTCTTCTTGGTGCTTTGCGATTTCTTGAACGATTTGTTCCGCTAAATCGGGTCTTTCTGTTAAAATTTTTTGAAATCCTTGGCGGTCGATCGCAAACAAAACTGTATCTTCTAAAGCCCTTACAGAAGCAGTTCTGGGAATCCCCAACATCAGAGAAAGTTCGCCGAAAAATTTGCCTGCTTCGAGATTAGTTAAATGTTTGTCAATAGTTTCTACAAACACTTCTACCGCGCCCGAAAGAATAATGTAAAAAGCATCGCCTGGGTCATTTTCGCGAAACAAAAATTCTTGCGATCGCAGCTTTTTCCGGCAGCCAACTTCTATCAATTGTCGCAATTCAATATCGTTTAAATTTTCAAAGTATTTTACCTGTCGCAGCAAACCGCCCAGAGACGACATTTTTTTAGCTTCTTCTGCAAGAACCAGGTTATTTTGACGCTTTGCAGGCGGGATATTTCCACCAGTTGCGGGGCGGAAGTTAGCTGCTGTTTCGATTTTGTGGAACAGCGGCATTAAAACTTCGGGATTTTGCAAATACAGTTCTCTATCGTTGAACGGAAAGTCGATTCCTTGCTGGCGGAAATTATACTCGATCGCGAAATTTAAAGCACTTTTAATTACTTCTCTTTCCGTCGGCTTGTCCGTCCATACCAACAATTCAAATTTAAAACTGTCATCGCCAAACTCGACGAACAATACTTTAGGTTTTGGTTCGTACAATACACCTGCTTCCGCGTAAGCTATATTTAATAGAGTTTCGGTTACTAACAGCGGGTCGCTATTTTCTGCTACTTCGATAGTTAATCGCAAACACAGCAGCGGATTTTCGTAACTCCAGTTAACTATTTTGTTACCAATCGTCGTGCTGTTGGGAACGATGACGCTAGAATCGTAATTAGTTTTAATAATGGTCGATCGAATGGTAATCTCTTTAACTATGCCACTCACTCCTTCCAATTCTACAAAATCTCCGACTTTAATCGGCCTGTCTAAAAGCAACGTAATTCCGCTCACAAAATTCGTCGTTAAATCTTGAATTCCAAAACCAATCCCCACGCCCAAACCGCCCGCAACTACAGCAAGAGATGTCAGATTAAAGCCGATACCTTGGATGGCAGCAATAACTCCTAAAGCTACTATTAAATAGCGAACAATTATCGCGATCGCCTCTCGATTTCCTTCATCAATTCCCAATTTTAGCAGCAACTTTTCTTTGATAAAGTTAGTGAAATATCGCGCTGCGACTACCACCACCATAAATGATAAAATCAGTTCTAAGAGCGATCGCAGAGATACGGGGTTTTCCCCTAATCTAAATAAGGTAACTGAAAACAGTTGCGAGATAAATGTCAGAAATTCTTCGGGTATTGTATTCACAGTTAGAGCTTGCCAAATTAATAAATATATGCTTGTCTCAAACGCCGTACTATTTCCCTGCGAAGTTGGTTGCTAACGCGGTTGCCGCGCCACCAATGTTCTAATTTAATATTGTCTACGTAGAACCTGACAGCAAATTCGATACTGTTAGTTTTGATATCTGTCATCCGAATTTGCGGTTCTTTCCAGCTTGTTTGAGACTGTTTGAAATTGTCGTGCAGCCACTCTAAAAAATTAGTTCCGCAGTCATCCAATCGCGTTTCATCTCCTCCAGGTTTAGCGATTTTGCGCTCTAATTTATTGAGCTTGACTTTCAGTAAGTCAATTTTGGGTTCCCATTCTTCCGGTAAAATAGTTTCGTCCTCTGGAAGCAAATCGGGGTCTTGCAACCAAATTTTATACCAGGTTCTAATCGAGCCGATGAGGGTATTGTCGATGTCTGGTGCAGGCAGTTCTTCGAGGGTCGATCGACCGCGTTTGCTCTTGCTATCTATTACAGCACGCAATCCCACATTTTTCAAGATATCTTGATAGGCAACTTGCAAAATACTAATTTCTGCTGCGTCCAATCCGCCTTTTGCCAAAACCTTAATTTTAGCGATTAATTCATCAAATGCTGTTTCGATTTTTGCCAGTTGCTGGTTGACCTCTTTTTCGGCCAACAAACGCAACCGCCCTGCTTCCAGTTTTGACATCTTTCCCGGCTTTGCTTCGCCGAATCCGGTAAACTTATCTAAGTTTTCCAATTTGGCATCGAGGTTGCCCAAAGTGTCTGGATGTCCGAGCACGATTTCTCTCAGAATTTTAGTTGTATTTACCGGATCGGCATCGGCTTTAACTGACAGGTTAATCGAATAAGCAAAGTGAGGAGTCGGGCGGCTGAGGTTGACTATATCTTTAGCTGCTAGTTGGGAATTGGGAGTATATATTTCGCAGTGGTTGTCGATGAGATATAAGTGAGTTACCCGCAAACCAATTTTTTTAATTACCGCCGTCGAACCGTTGGGCAAAGCAATCATATCTCCAAATTGAAACGGAGTATCGATTAATAAAATTAAACCGCTAAAAAAGTCGGCTAAAATTTCCCGCAAGGCAAAGCCCAAAACGAAAGTAATGCCGCCAAAAGCCACCCACAGCCCGGTTAAATCTATGCCCAAAATTTGCAGGAAAAAGAAAGTACCGCACAGGTAAATTAAGGGAGGTACGATGCTTTGCAAAATAGGAATTAATACATCATCCCAGATCGCCTCCGTGCGGCGGGCGTATGCTTTTAAATAGTAAACTATAACTTGAGTGAATAGCTGACCTACCCAGAAAGTTGCCGCCGCTACAATTAAAGCAGTAAGGCTTCTTTCAACCCACTCAAAAATGCCTGCCCCGTGCAAGTTGAAAAAGGCAATCTTCAAGCAACCGAGGACGCACAATGCCAGTACAGGCAATTGCGAAACACTGAGGATGACAAGGGCTGCATCGGTTTCCCAACGCCGAAAGATCGATCGCAGCAAATAAAATAAAATTACATATAAAATAGTGGCAGCGATCGCCGATATAAATAAGGTATAAAGAAAAGAGCTAGTTTGCTCTTGACTGAAAGTAGAAAAGAACATTTGCGTTGTAAAATCTGTCGTTAAGGGTTGAGGTTCGGCTGATTCGATGGCGGGTGTTAGTATCATTTCGGAAATTAATTTCTAGTATATGTAGGCTGCGCGCCATACCTTTCAGAAATATCGACGCTGAGAGTTAGTATTGCGATTAACTGTTGCGAATTTCTCGTCGGTAGCGGGGAACGCATGGATTTCCCATACAGACAAAGCCAGCAGGCATATTTTTAAATACACTGCTGCGAGCACCAATTAAAGTATTTGCACCGATTTCGACACCCGGACTGATAAAACAGTCAGCGGCAATCCACGCGCCATCATGTATGATAACAGATGCTGTTATTAAGCGAAAGGCAGGATCGCGAGAATCGTGAGTGCCGGTGCAGAGGTAACTTTTCTGAGAAATAACGCAATGTTTGCCGATCGAAATGCGATCGAGACTGTAAAAAACCACATCATCCCCGATCCAACTCCAATCGCCAATTTCCACTTTCCAAGGATAAGTAAAACGGGCTGTGGGGCGAACAATAACCCCGCGACCTATTTGAGCTCCAAATAACCGCAACAGCCACCGCCTGATATGATTGAATGGGTGAGGAGTCAGCGGAAAAACGATCGCCTGTAGCAACCACCAAAGCAAAACAAACCAACCGGGCTTTCCCCGATCGAAATTCGACTGGTTGTACTGGCGCAAATCTACCCAAGACTCGCCCGCACATTCACCCGCGATCGCCCCCGATCGACCGCCGCTAATCGCAGTATAATCGATCGCAGAGTGCGCAGCACTTGCAGTTGCATTATCCGGTTCCGGATCGGAAGTTGGCGAATTAGAAAACATGATTAAATAGTTGACAGTTGACAGTCGATCGTTGATAGTCGATCGTTGATAGTTTTACAAAAGGACAGCAGATTGGGGCAAGTATGAGTTAACAGTTGACAGTTAGGCGATTACCAATTACCAATTACCGATTACCGATTACCGATTACCGATTACCGATTACCAATTACCGATTACCGATTACCAATAATAGAGTTTAAGTTTAAGAGTGACTGCATGATATTTCCGGTTCAAGGCAAGTTTAACAAAAACCCCAAAGCGATCGCGCGCTGCGATCGCGTAAATTCCCAAATTCCCAAAGTGCGGCTGTTACAGATAGCATTAGTTTTGCTAAGCAGCTTTTTCGTAGCAGAATTAATTGCCGCCATTAGTTCTCGCAGCTTATCCCTGCTAGCCGATGCAGGACACATATTCTCCGATGTAGCAGCCTTAGGAATCACCTTAGCAGCCACCTTATACTCATCTTGGAAAAACCGCCACAGCACGCCATCAGAAAATTATATAGAAAATTATAACTGTACGGTCGATCGCCCGCTCGATCGACCCGGAACGATCGCAGCATTAATTAACAGTATCAGCTTAGTGGCGATCGCCCTGTGGATTGCAGTAGAATCCATCGGCCGCTTGCAGTCTCCAACCCCCGAAATAGCAGGATTCCCCATGCTAATAACAGCAATTGTCGGCTTAAGCATCAACTCAGTCAACGCCTTTTGCTTGCATTCCTGCTGTCACGGAGACATCAATCTCAAAAGCGCATTTTTGCACGCCATAGCCGATATTTGTTCTTCGATCGGAGTAATTATAGCAGCGATCGCCGTAGCGTGGCTGCACTGGAACTGGGCCGACGGCTTAATTAGCTTAATCGTATCAACATCGATCGTCCTCTTAACCCTCCCGCTGCTAATAGAAAGTCTCAAACTGCTGCTGGGAAAAGTATCGGCCACACCCGAAATGCAACCACCTTGCGATTGCCAAAAACTCAGCGCCGAAAAATTGCTATTTCCCTCCTTAAATGACCTCATCAAATAACACATACCCATCAGCGTTCATCCGCGTACATCCGCCAACATCTGCGGTTAAAATTGGGAAACAGTCGATCGAATTTTAGCAAAAATCAGGGCGATCGAACTTATTTGGTGGGGCGAGGGCGGGTCGATCTCAATAGTTTGTGAGTATTCAATATTATTGTTGAACCCGCCCCGGCAGAAATTATATCAAATAATGCTAAAATAAATCCCAACATCACCAACACATCCGGCAATGGAAGAAACCCGCGATCGAGCCTACCTGCAACTAATTCACACCCTGTTGAATTGCCCCAACGGCGAAGAACCTCAAATCTTGGAAGATAACATAGAATTATTAGACCGCGAATTTCTGAAAACTTGCGAGTCAATAGCAGAAACCTTAGCACAGCAAGGAGGCGAAAACGGCGCTAATTTCCTGCGCAATCTGGTCACTCAACTAGAGGAATTAATCGAAGAAAAAGAGCCAAAAAGTGAAATTTCCCCAGAATATGCCAACTTTTTCCTAGAATTATTGCAAGCCGAACAAGATGGCGATCCTCAAGTAATATACTCCACGATCGAGCGACAAAAACATCTCCTCAATGCCAGTTTTGCCGATACTTTACAGCAAGTAGCCCAGAAATTGATTGTGGGTGAAAACCCACAGACAATTAGCTCAATTGTCGCCCTTATTGAAAATTTGAGCAACCATCTCAGTCAATTTTTGGGTGGGGATAGAGCGAGTAATATTGAAATTGCAATTAGCGGTTATCAAATAGTTTTAAATAATCGAGAACCGGGCAGCGAAAAGTTTGCTCAAACTCAAAATAATCTAGCTGCTTCTTACTGTGAAAGAATCAACGGTTCGCGCGCGGATAATTTGCAGAGGGCGATCGAATTTTATCAGGCTGCTTTAACAGTTTATACCCTTGAAGATTTCCCCGAGCAATGGGCAATGACTCAAAATAATCTAGCTATTGCCAGCAGTTACAGAATCAACAGTTAGCGTACTGTACTCTAAGGTGCGTCAATACTAGATAATCGATCGAGGTTTAAGACGGTTGGCTGCGGGCAATATATCAGATATAGCGGATGTTAAGAAGAGGGAAGAGGGAAGAAGGAAGAAGGAAGGAGAATAATAACGATCGACGATCGACTGTCAACTGTCAACTGTCAACTGTCAACTGTCAACTCTCAACTCTCAACTATTTAAGGCGATTTAACTTCAGTTTCCTGACTCATAACTACAGGAGTGGGCGGCAAATCCGGCTCGGTTTCTGCAACATTCAACTGCCCGCCGCAACAGCGCAACTCGTAAAGTTTAGCATTAATTTGATACTCGTACTGACTCAACAGCCGTGCATAAATATAGCCAGCTTTTCCATCCAAAAAACCGAGCTGAATAAAATAAAATAAAATAAATCTGAGCATTGGTTTAAAAGGCAAGCGCACCCAAACTTTTTTGAGAAATCGCTTGCGCTGCACCGCATCTCCAAATAAATTTGCGCCGATCGTCCCGCTATCGTCGCGACCCTCAATAATATTGTAATATACCCGCGCTTCCCAATTAGAATAGCGGTTGTGGCGCTCGATCCAGTGAAATAAATTGCGGTAATCCTCGTGAATCATATCATTTTTTAAATAGCCGACAGAACCCGCTAAAATAACGTGTTCGTGCACTTCATTATCCCCAGTATTCGGAACAGATTCAGTACCGAGATTTTCGTAACGCCCTTTTTGATGCTTGAACAAACGCAAATTCCAGTCGGGATACCTGCCGCCGTAACGCAGCCACTGTCCTAAAAAGAACACTTTACGGTTGAGATAATAGCCATCAAAATTAGGGTTTTGGATGACTTCGGCAATTTCATCCCAAAGTTCTGGGGTGATCCGTTCGTCGCAATCGACAATTAACACCCATTCATTGCGGAAAGGCAGATTGTCCAAAGACCAATTTTTCTTTTTCGGCCAGCGGTTATTAAAGTAGAATTGCACGACTTTTGCACCGCTGTTGAGAGCGATTTCTACCGTGCGATCGCTACTTTGGGAATCCACCATAAAAACTTCATCCGCCCTAGCAATACTTGCCAGACAGGCAGGTAGATTGAGTTCTTCGTCTTTTGCCGGAATGAGAACAGAAACCGGAATCTTGGATGAACTAGAGGTCATAATCGAGTGCTTGAACCTGAATGCGGTCTAGTTTAATTGGATGGAGGTCGATCGAGACTGCCAGCGGCCTAGGCAGCGGTAGATACCCCCTTTAGCCTAAAGCCTGCGGGTCGATTTCGGTGCAAAAATCAAGCTGCGGACGGCAGCACTTAAATAACCAATTTGACCCCAAGCAAAAACCCAATTTTCAAAGCGCTGTGCCGGATCTCTAATATATTTAATAGATTTCCAAACACCCCTCAACATTCTTTCACCTCCTCGCCAAAGCTGACTAATACCGGCTCTATCTGAAAGTTGTTCCCGGTAACACTCGCTGATGCCTTGCCACCACCCGCGCTCTACAAACCAAGCTTTGTTGAGGCGCGAGGGGGCGACATTGTGGAACACCAAGGCTTCCGGCAGATAAACTACTTGCCAACCTAACTCTAATGCTAATTCTGTGGCGCGCAATTCTTCATTAGACAGCAACTTTTTTCCAACTCTACCGAGTTTGACATCAAACCCGCCAATTTGTTCGAGAAAAGCGCGCCGGATCGAGTAGTTTACGCCCCTAGGAGTCAAGCCAGCCCTCGTTACGCCAATGGGGGTTTCCCCCAAATCGTAAGCCCCCAAATTCTCGGTTAATCCCGGTGACAGCCACTTGGGAGGGGAAACTCCTTCGGGCCACAGCAATTTGACTTTACCGCCTGCTACGGCCAGTTTTCGATCGATCTGATAAGCCGCGTGCAGCACTCTGAGCCAATTGGGTTCTGCCACAGCATCATCGTCGAGATAAGCTAAAATTTCGCTTTGAGCGATCCTCGCCCCGGTGTTCCGGGCTGCTGACAAACCGAGTTCGGGTTCCCAAACGTACTTGAGGCGGCTGTCAGAGAGTCTCGCTTCTACCACTTCGCGGGTGCGCGAAATTGAGCTTTCAGGACTGGCAAAATCGCTAGAAGCGTTATCTACTACCACTATTTCAAAGTTTTCGGGAAAATCCTGTAACAGCAAGCTATCGATCGCAGCACCTAGATAGGTGTGGCGATTGTGGGTGCAAATTATCGCTGATATCTGAGGGTTTGACATATAGCCGAAGGCAGAAGGAAGAGGGCAGAAGGCAGAAGGAAGAGGGACTTATAGTAATGCTTTGGGCGATCTAAAATGTCGTAAGCAGTCGGGCGCGGTTGCTATATTTAACCGCTTTGAAATTGCCAGGGAGTTCGATCGAGTCACTGTGCTATTGTCCCATCAATGCTATTATCGCCTAAAAATCACTATTCTGTAATTGGTAGTTGGTAATTGGTAATTGTTAAAGAGTTTTGAGTTTTAAATTTTGAGTTTTGAGTTAAAGACTGTTCTTAATTCAAAACTCAAAACTCAAAACTGAGAACTCCCAAACAACTATCAACTCTCAACTCCCAACTCCCAACTAAACTAATGACTGAATCGAGACAAATAATCTTAGTAACTGGGCCGGCGCGATCTGGTAAAAGCGAATGGGCGGAAACTGTTGCTGCCCGATCGGGGAAACAAGTTATCTATGTAGCTACAGGAATCGCGGACAAAACAGATGTGGAATGGCAAAACCGCATCGATCGCCACCGCCGCCGCCGTCCCGGTAATTGGCAAACTCTAGAAGTGCCGATCGACCTGCCCTCAACGATCCGATCGGCCTGTTTCTCAGATTGTTTGTTAATTGATTCGATCGGCACTTGGACGGCAAATACTTTAGAACAAACAGCAGAACTTTGGGAGCAAACGCAGCAAGATGCGATCGCTAGTTTAAGATCGACTCCAGCAGATGTAATTTTAGTAGCAGAAGAAACCGGTTGGGGGGTTGTGCCCGCTTATCCAGCAGGAAGGCTGTTCCGCGATCGCCTCGGCAATCTCATCCGCCAAATTAGCGCGATCGCCGATACAGTTTATCTCGCTACCGGAGGTTACGCTTTAAATCTCAGCGCTCTCGGCACACCGCTGCCCGGTATAAATTAACCCGCCAGCAGCGCGATCGACCTTAAAAAAAATATAGATTTGTCGGGGAAAGATTTAGCTAAAAATAAGCTATAATGTCAAAAATGAAAGGTAAAAAATAAACCGCCGATAACTTTCTCGAAAAAAATACTCGCTCCAATAGAACACCCGCGAAACATCCAACAGAACGCACACCAGTTTAAAAACGGAAATAGCTCAGCCACGAAAGCACGAAAAATCTCAAGAAAAATCTCAAGAAAAATCTCAAGAAAAATCTCAAATCGTTCTTGAGAAAGAGTGCAAGATTCAAGTTAAAGCCTAAGATAGAAAATTCGTAGAAGAGTCAATAAAAGTTATGGCCTTAGAGTCTGAAGTGAGAGAATATATTGCCTATTGGTTTCAGTTAGGCAAACAAGTATTAATTCGCAACGGTTCCGAAACCCTGCAGCCCAAATCAGTAATTGCGGGCGATCGCTACAGTCGCGAATTTGAAGAATGCTGGCAAAAAATCATCTCCCCCGCCAGCGGAGACTGCTACCTCCAAGGCACCAGCGAAACCATTGGCCAAATGCTGACGCCCGCGTGGGAAATCCATCCCTGCGCCCGCTGCGCCATGCCCGTAGCCTTCCGTCCCAACGGAATGCCCCCCCTCTCCTGTCCCTGTCAGGATTTGGCGAACTGGCCCGATAGCGAACTACCTCACCCCCGATCGCCCGTCAGCACCAGATCCCACCTGTCTTGTTTGTGCTCCCGCCTCCTCAAAGCCAGCGACGGAGAAGAAAACTAAGTTTGCAAAAATACACGAAGATTTACGATCGAACAAACTAGCGATCGACCTTCGATCGACCCAAACCGCAGGTAGTACGTCCGACAGCAGTTGTGGGAAGCTCGTAAATTGTTACAATGTATTTACAATGCTTCCCACTAGGTCTGAGTTATATGAATGTCAAGACAGTACCGCCAGCCTCAGAGCAAACTTATTTAAATTCACAGACTCACACTGCACTCAACAATCTCGCAAAACTAGAAACATTTCCCCCGCAAGCAGTACAAGTAGAACTCGACACCGAGGAAGGAACACCCCAACGGCTAAAATCAGCCAAAGAAATCGCGATCGAGTCAGCCACAGACGCCGTGCGGTACGATCCAGAAGCGATCGCGGCCCAATACCGCCGCCGTCCCCTGCAAGTCTGGGGAAGAATGCTGAGCGTGCTTTGGACATTTTTCAGCTTTACTCTCAGCCTGTGGTGGGATGGCAAAAGAGGCAAAACAGCAGTCAACGAGAAACGCCGCGCCGCCAGATTGCGCGAAATCCTCAGCCAACTAGGTCCGGCCTTCATCAAAATCGGGCAAGCACTTTCAACCAGGCCCGACTTAGTACCGCCAGTCTACCTAGAAGAACTGACAACACTGCAAGACCAACTACCAGCATTTCCCAACGAAGTAGCCTTTCAATTCATCCAAGAAGAATTAGGCGCACACCCCTACGAAATTTACGCCGAAATCACCCCAAATCCGATCGCCGCAGCCTCCCTCGGACAAGTCTACAAAGGCAAACTCAAAACCGGAGAAAGCGTCGCGATCAAAGTTCAGCGTCCCGACTTAGCGGAAAACATCGGCTTAGACATTTACATCCTGCGGCGAGTAGCACTTTGGGCGCAAAACAACTTCAAAATGATTCGCAGCGATTTAGCAGGAATTATGGACGAATTGGGCGAACGCATTTACGAAGAAATGGACTACGCCCACGAAGGACAAAATGCCGAACGCTTTGCCCAACTCTACGGCCACCTGAAGGATATTTACGTTCCCAAAATCTACTGGGAATATACCGGCCGTCGCGTCTTGACAATGGAGTGGATTACGGGTACAAAACTCACCAATTTAGAAGCAGTTAAAGCTCAAGGAATAGACGCTCCTTACCTCATAGAAGTAGGGGTGCAGTGTTCGCTAAGACAACTCTTAGAACACGGTTTCTTTCACGCCGATCCCCATCCGGGAAACCTGCTAGCAACACCAGACGGTCAATTAGCTTATCTCGATTTTGGAATGATGAGCGAAGTCAAACCCTATCAAAGATACGGTTTGTTGGAAGCAGTAGTGCATTTGGTGAACCGCGACTTTGAAGGCTTGGCAAAAGATTATGTCAAGTTAGAGTTTTTGACACCCGATACCGATTTAACGCCAATTATTCCAGCTTTAGCGAGCGTATTTAACAACGCTTTGGGAGCCAGCGTTGCCGAACTCAATTTCAAAAGCATTACCGACGAACTATCAGCAGTGATGTACGAATATCCGTTCCAAGTTCCGGCTTACTACGCCCTAATTATTCGATCGCTCGTCACCTTAGAAGGCATTGCGATCAACGTTGACCCCGAATTCAAAGTGCTCAGCAAAGCTTATCCTTACGTAGCAAAACGGTTGCTGAGCGACCCCGCACCGGAATTGAGAACATCCCTGCGAGAACTGCTGTTCAAAGAAGGAGAATTCCGCTGGAACCGCTTGGAAAACTTGCTCAACAACGCTCGATCGAGCGATGATTACGATATCAGCAAGATTCTCAATCAAGCGTTAGAGTATTTGTTTTCTGAGAGAGGGGATTTCATTCGCGATCGCATCGTGACAGAATTAGTGAAAAGTATTGATACGATCTCCAGCAATGCCTTGGCGAACGCTAAAGCAGTAGTCGGCGAATGGTTTGGAGTCAAGGCAAATCAGCCAGTCGTTTCAGAAACCGACCAAAAAAACTTAGAACACATCAAACGGATTTGGGGAATTTTGCAAGCAACACCAGGTTTTGACAGCATGAAAGTCTTGCAGTTGCTGCCGCAGTTGCTGATTAAACCTGAAGTGCAAAACATGAGTCAACAAGTAGTCAGCCGTTTGGCACAAAGGGCAGTTACTAGATTAATTCGCGAGTTTTTGCTGTCACAAGAAGAGTCGGATGCGATTATCCATAATGGAAGTTATCCGAAAACTTCGCCTCAGTTATCTTTACCTGGGGCCAAGTAGTTAGATTCCGATTCTTGACATTCCCCGGCGCGAACGCGCGGGGATTTTTGGTTTAATCAGTCAACTTTCCCAGTAAATAATGCGAATACCGGCACTAACATTGTTATCTTGTAAGATATTCCGGCAAGCTAAACATTAGTGGGCATCCAGCCCAGATGCTGGAATCTACCAAACATCAGAACAATGATTAGATCGACATTACAAAAAATTATCCGTCACCTTGCTATGCGTTACGGCAAGTTCCCCAAGTTTTACATCCAATTTTGCAACCCCGGCTGCGAAGAATACACCGAATTTCTCCGCCGCCACGGCAACTTGTACGCGATCGGCGAAAATTGTAGCATCTGGCCCAACACTGTTTTTGGAGATCCCGCCTACGTCCGCATCGGAAACAACGTTCACTTCTCTGCTTGTAACCTAATCGGTCATGACGGTTCGATCGCCATGCTAGAAAAAGCTTACAACGTTAAACTGGATGCCGTAGGCAAGATAGACATCCGCGACAACGTATTTATCGGCTTTAATGCGATGATTCTTCGCAATGTCACCATCGGTCCCAATGCGATCGTCGCCGCCGGTGCTGTCGTCGTCAAAGATGTCGCTGAGGGCGATATAGTTGCCGGTGTCCCCGCCAGGCCCATCGGCCGCGTCGATGACTTCGTGAAAAAATTGCAAGCCGAAACTGAAAGCCTGCCGTGGGTTGATTTAATTAAAAACCGTAAGGGTAGCTTCGACCCGGAAATCGAACCTCAGCTAGTCAACTTGAGAGTGTCGCACTTCTACGGCAACGAACCCAATTGACATCCTCCCCACCGCATAGGCGAGTGGGGATTCCTAAAAATCATCAGGAAGCGGTAGAACAAACATTCCTTTCATCGTTCCCGCAACACGAAGTTTCTTTGCCGCCTGTTCTTGAGTTGAGTTTTTCGCTTGCTTTTCGATTAAAAACTTAATGTGGTGAAGCACTTCTGTCTGAAGAGATTCAGGGAGTTCTGCTAATTTTTCTAAAATGGCTGTTTGTATCAGAGTTTTTGCTCGCGATCGCCCTTTCTATTCTATTAAAACACTAACACCAAATGCCAGCAACAAAATACAGCTCGATCGCCCCCACCCGAAATTTTAGAGTTAGCGATCGCGGTTTTGGCGATCGCGGATTGCAACAAACAATGACGACACAATAGCTAATGACTGATGACTGATGACTATAGCCTTCAAAGATCGACTGTCAACTGTCAACTGTCAACTGTCAACTGTCAACTGTCAACTGTCAACTGTCAACTGAAAATTACCTCGATATAAAATGCACCCAAAACTTCCCATCCGGCATACAAACTCGGCGAATTAACCGATAGGAATAGTGCAAGTAAGCACCGCTAGCATTAGTATCGTAGCCGCTCTCAAACCACTCTCCATAGGGATCGTGAACGAAGAATCCCTCATCGTCGTAACCTACCACCACGACAATATGACCGAAAGACGTAAAATATCCGTGAATTACAGCCGGATGACCGCTAGCAAGCCAATCTTGAACGTCATCAATTAAAGCATTTTCAGTAAAGTAATCTTGAGCGCCGTAATCTCTCACAATCTTCGCTAAATCGTTGGGGTCCCAGCGGCTGTAACCTTTCGCGATCGCGTATTCGTAAAGTTCGTCCTCAAATTGCCCGGTTCTTTTGCGGCGCGGCACTCTCAAAAAGTCCAAACACATCGCCAGAGAAGTGACATTGCAAGCACCCGTAGGATTGTAAAAGTTATCCATTTGAGATCTGTAAGGCACCCCAAGTCTGACTGTTGGCGGATTCGGCTTGGGATAAAGCAGCTTGCCGTCGAGAGTAACTTGAGCGTGGGCTCCAAAAACATACCAAACTCCCGAACCTTTAAAAGACTGGCTGCGCAGGGCAACTCTGACGTGTCCCCGAATTGGAGCAAAGGCAATGATTTCAAACTCTCTACCGACAGGTATCGATTGTTTTTCCGCCTCAGGAAGCGCCGAAGCAGCTAGCGGTTTTGCTTTAAACACCGTGTCTTTTACAATCTTGAGCATTAACGGAGGTTTGGGAATGTCCCCCGGTTTGGCTTCGATCAGCTTTTTGGCTGTTACTGCTCCCAAAAAACCCGGTTCGCCGCACTTCATCAGAGTTTGAAAACGGTGGAGAGCGGCTGTGGAGAGGGGGCCAAATATGCCGTCTACCGGAGGTTTGAGCAAACCCAAGTCAATGAGGCGGCTTTGAATTTGGCGGGCGAGGTCGCCGTCAGCAGCGATCGCTCTGGCATCATACCTAATTTTCGTATTTAGAAAGTCTTGCAATCTCATGTTTCCCTGCCCCCAATCGATTTTAGATTTTAGATTTTAGATTTTAGAATTATTCCCGAGGCTAAATCCGGGCGCTGGCGATCGAATTACTCGATCGCGCATAATCCCAAGTTTATAGTCTCAGAAAATTGAGGTTATTCTACAGATCGCCCGTACCTGAAAGGCTTTGTATTTACGATTCGATACAAAACCTTAAAGGCTACACTCGATCGAATTTACCCAGTCTCGGCTAAAAATCCAGAATCGATCGGGTTTTCCCCGTTTCGCTGCGGGCGGGAATTCGCACTTCCGGTTCACGCACTAGGGCGGATCGCAACTATACCGCAAGCATCGGGAGACAAATATTGACGCGCCGCATCTCGCAAATCTTCGGCTGTCAGGGCTTGGATGCAGGCTGCGTAGTTGAGGGCAGGAGCAATATCTCCTAGCATCGAGTGGTAGTAGCCGTATAAATTAGCCCGATCGCTCGGAGTTTCATTGCCGAATACAAATCGGTTGGCTACTTGAGTGCGGATGCGAGAAATTTCGGCATCTGTCGCCAATTCAGTTTGCAGGATGCGGACTTGGTGCAAAATTGCTGCTTCGACTGCTGCCAAATTTTCTGTTGGCAATTGAGCCGAAATCGAGAAGACGCCGCCCAGGCGGTGAGTCATGTTGCTAGCAGAAATTGACGAGACTAGCCCTTTATCTTCGCGCAAATCTTTTACCAAGCGAGTTGTGCGGCCGTGGCCCAAGATTGTCGCCAACACGTCGAGGGCATAGGTTTCGGCAATGCGATCGTAACCGGGAACCCGCCACATCATTATCAGTCGGGCTTGCTGAAGAGTGGGGTCTACATATTCCCGGCGGACTGTTTCTGGAAACGGCAATTCTGGGGAATATGTCGGGATGGGGGATTCTGGATAAACTTTGCTTCCGGAGGCGGTACTTTTGCCTGCAAAATTTTCGGCAACAATTTCAATTAACTCATCGACCGGCAAATTACCTACAGCTACGGCTGTCATCGATCCGGGGCGATACCTGCTGCCGTGAAAATCGCGCATTTGCTGGGCGGTAAGTTGTTCGATCGTTGCTGTCGGACCGAGTACCGGTCGCCTGTAGGGCAAGACTTCAAAGGCCAATTCCATCGATCGCTGGTAGGTGCGGCGGCGGGGATTGTCTTCCGAACGCCTGATTTCTTCCAATACTACCAGCCGTTCGCGCTCGAAGGCGTCGTCTGGAATGCTGGCATTGAGCAAAACATCAACTTGCAGGGGAGCTAGTTCGGCAAAATCCTTGGGGGCTGTGGTGATGTAATAGTTTGTGTAATCTTGGCTGGTAGCAGCATTAGTGACAGCCCCGCGCTGTTCGATCGCCCGTTCAAATTCTCCACTGGGAATGCTGGGAGTGCCCTTAAAAATCATGTGTTCCAAAAAGTGAGCCATGCCGTTGATGTCGTCTGTTTCGACTGCCGAGCCCAGATTCAGCCACACGCTGAGGTTCACCGCATCGACGGGTAAGTGTTCGGCTATCACTGTGAGGCCGCTGGGAAAATGGCGGACTGTGGGGGCGTTGAGGGGCGATCGTCCGGTCGTTTTGAGCAGGGTGGATGTCATTGTGGTTTGTAAATTTACTTTTTCTTTTATATCTTAAATGGTCTTTAAGGAAGTCATCAGTCAGCAGCAGTCGATCGACTGTTGTCTGGTGGCTTGCGGGCAGCGCTGAGGAGGTGAGGGCGATCGAAAATCAGTGCGATCGACCATATTATCCCTATAATAGATTAGTAGAATTCACAAAAAATATTTTTTACAATTGAACAATTAAAGTTATGTATGAATTTAGCCTTTAATCCCTGCTTTCATATTTAAGTTTCGGAGTGGCAAATGCAATTTGAGTTTCTGATTCCAAGACGCCCTGTATCTTTGCAAACGAGGCAGAGAAGCAAACTACAGGATTGGCAAACATTTTGAAAGATTGCCAACAGTATCTCTAATCAAACATATGTATTCGCAGGGAGAAGTTTCAATAGAAGAGTACGATCGAGCGATGCTACTTTTGGGCGTGAAAAACAGATTTATTCATGGATTTCAGGTTCCCCAAGTCAATGAGTCTGTATCGGAATTGCTCGCCCTTGTCAATGAATTATTGACTTTATGGACTGCTCCTGGTGCCGAGGCATGAATGCTGAAATTGCCCGCTTTACTGCTAATTCAGGGCGGGCAATGCTGTTTGATTCGATCGGACTTTTTTAACAATAAACATATGCAAAAAATTTTGTGTGGAAGCCACGGGACTTGCCGCTGGCGGGCTTGCCACCCAATGTCCGATCGGGGCAGATGCTAGTAATCTTGTTTGGATTCCTCGAAAAATGAGGAGTAGAGATATCCGGCCGCTACAGCGCCTAAAATAGGTGCCAGCCAGAACAGCCACAACTGGGCGATCGCCCAAGCTTTGCCACCAAACACAGCCAAAATTAAAGCAGGTCCGGTACTGCGTGCCGGGTTGACTGACAAGTTAGTAACTGGGATGCCAATTAAGTGTATTAGTGTCAGGCAAAAGCCGATCGGCACGGGTGCAAATCCTTTGGGAGCTCTGGCATCTGTAGCGCCCATAATCACAATCAAAAAGATGAATGTGAGGACAAACTCAGCGATGAAAGCAGACACCATTGAATACTTGCCCGGAGAGTTTTCATCGTAGCCGTTAGCTGCAAAGCCGCCAATCTCAAATCCGGGCTTCCCACTGGCAATTAAATACAGGACAATGCTGGCGATAACTGCACCCACCAGTTGGGCAATAATGTAGGGGAGAAGATCTCGGGATGGGAAGCGTTTGCCCGCAAACAAACCGAAGGAAACTGCCGGATTGAGGTGGCAACCGGAAATGTGCCCGATCGCGTAGGCCATTGTCATTACTGTCAAACCAAAGGCCAAAGAAACGCCCACCAATCCAATCCCTACGGGGAATACAGCATCTGTCGAGATTTTTGCTGCATCGATCGTAAATACTGCCGCTAACACCGCACTGCCGCACCCCCCGAAAACTAGCCAGAAAGTGCCGATGCACTCCGCTACGTAACGTTTTATAGGTGACATATTGTTAAGACCGTTGTTGACTGGCCCGTATTTTAACACAGCTATTAGGAAAAATTTTGCACTCCAAAAGATAGTTTTATATAATCAAAACTTGATATAATAATATGTTGTGATAGTAAAACAATGATAGTTATTGTGATGGGTGTCTCCGGTTCGGGAAAAACTACTGCGGGCAAGTTGCTGGCGGATTCTTTGGATTGGGATTTTCACGATGCTGACGATTTTCATCCAGCGGCTAATATTGAAAATGAGCCAAGGCATTCCTTTAGACGATGCCGATCGAATGCCTTGGCTGTGGCAAATGCAAGGCGCGATCTCGAATTGGTTGGCAGCCAAAAAGAATGTTGTTTTGGCTTGTTCCGCTTTGAAAGCTACTTATCGGGATTTGCTTTGTGACGATCGCGATCGAACGATCCTGGTTTATCTCAAAGGCGATTTTGAGTTAATTTCCCAGCGCTTGCGACAGAGGCAAAACCACTACATGAAAGCTGGCTTGCTGTCAAGTCAGTTTGCACAGCTCGAAGAACCTCAAAATGTAATTGTCATTGATGCTGCACAGCCGCCAGAGGCGATCGTCGAGCAGATTATCGAGCGTTTAAAACTTTAATCCAATAATTAACTAGGGCTTGCTGAATAAGTCTTTTAGTGGGGTTAGGGAACAGGGTTCGAGGCAACAGGCAACAGTTTTGAGGGAATAGGCAACAGGCAATAGAGAAAAACCCGATTTCTCAGTCCCCCGTGCAAGTCCCAAATTAATTTTTGTACAAATATAGAAAAGCTTCTACTTCAGCAGCAGTAGGTTGAGCCGCGATCGCCCCCGGTTTCATTGCCGTCATTGCGCCCACCGCATTCGCGTAAGTCACCACTTTTTTCACTATTTCAGGATCTGCTAAACTCTTAATTCCCCGATCGCACAACTGCCGTACAAATCCAGCTAAAAAACCATCGCCCGCACCAGTCGTATCTTCCACATCTACTTTAAAAGCCGGGATTTTGCCTTCATTTTCCGAGATACAATAAGAGCAGCCTTTGTTGCCCGCAGTTACCAAAACACCTTCAGCAACATCGAGACTGTAAGTAATCGCACCAGCGTCGGTTGTTTCAAACAACCACTCAGCTTCTTCTTCAGATAATTTGAGGAAATCGACTGTTTTTAACAATTCTTTAATGCGCGGTTTTGCCTCCTCTGGATTCGGCCAAAACACCGACCGCCAATTAACATCAATTACAATTTTCAAATCGTATTTTTCTGCTAGTTCGATCGCCCGCGCGATCGCCTCTCGGCTGTCTGGGTAAGCTAATTCTAAAGTTCCTAAAACCAGAAATTCAGCATTTTCAAACAGTACCTCCGGCAGTCGATCGGCACTGAGGCGAGTATCGGCAAATTCTGCAGTATTAGATACAATATTAGATACAGGATCGACTGCGGTAGCAAAACCGACAAAAGACCGATCGCCCCCTGCATTCCTCAGGACGCGCACTTGCCGCGTTGGTGCGTTTGGATGTTGCTGCACTCCTGTAGTGTCAACCCTTACTTCTTGCAGCAGCCGCACTAAAGAATTACCCAATTCATCAGCACCTACAGCACCGATAAATCCCGCCGCCGTACCCAATTTAACCAGAGCACAAGCAACATTTGCCGGAGCACCGCCGGGATACGCAGTCCAAGATTCTACCTCTGCTAAAGATGCTCCAGGTTGGTCTGCCAAACAATCAAATAAAATTTCACCGAGACACAGAACGCGAGGATAAAACATAATCGATTTTAGGTTTTAGGTTTTAGATTTGAGATTTGAGATTTTATGTTTTAGAGCTAACTAGATGTTAGATTTTAGATTGATTTTAGATTTGAGGGCTAACTTGAATTTTAGAATGCTGCAAACAGATGCAATGGACTGAGTGGTTTTACTTACCAACATTTGTGGGAGTTTTCGGACCAGAACGATCGTACCTGATGTTGGATGCGCGCCCAGACAGTTGAGTTTGGACACTCGCCTCCTGTCGCTGGCTGTTGCGCCCGTACCTCTTGCTGTATCTGCCCTGCTTTAGCAAAGCAGGTTCGGCTATTGCTGGTGCAGGCTCAACGTTGAGGCGGTACAAAGGTTAACACAAAAACATTTAATTTTATATTCATGCTTTATCCTTCATCCTCTAGAATTGTAGCTAGGTAAATATGCAGACATAGGAAAACTTTATGAGTGGGAGCGTCTCTCAGACCCCTGTCACCCTGTCAGACAGAGAATTGCAGGTGGTTGAGTTGGTAGCGTCGGGATTGACCAATGAGAAAATAGCCGAAAAGTTAGATATTAGCAAGCGTACAGTTGACAACCACATTAGCAATATTTTGACTAAAACCGGCGCGGACAATCGAGTCGCGCTGGTGCGTTGGGCTTTGCAGTGGGGCAAGGTATGTTTGGATCATATTAATTGCTGCCCTCTACCGGGGCCGATCGATAAAGGAGTATCTTAAATAGGCGAATAGGTTGCGGACAGGCAAAAGTAATGATGCAAACGGCACAAGAAAAACAACTGCGCTATCAAATTCAATGCCCGGGATTGCCACTGGCAGTGTATCGCGAAGTGGCAGCCCATTTGCGTCAAGTTGAAGGGGTGGAAACCGGTTTAATTTCGCAGCAGTCGCAGCAGTTTAATTACGGCGACAGCCAAATTGGGGGATTGTGGATCGAGTATCCAGAAGGATTTGATTCGGCCGGCCGCCAGCAGGTCGATCGCATTTTGGCTTATTACGGCGATCGTTTTTCGCCTTGGGAACCATTAAATAGTTGACAGTTGACAGTTGACAGTTGACAGTTGACAGTTGACAGTTGACAGTTGACAGTTGACAGTTGACAGTTGACAGTTGACAGCGATCGGTCATTAGTTATTAGTCATTAGTTGATAGTTAAGAATATAGAACTATTCACTGACGAAAATCGGATTGTTTGCAAATGGCCGGATTGGATGTATGTCAAACCTGTCAATCCTCAAGATGCTTCTCACGTCCGCCGCAGTTACACGCCGCATACAGAAGGAAGCGTCCCGCTAATCGCGATCGAATTTCTGGTAGAAGACTACAGAGATGAATTTTCCAATGAGTCGGTTGAAGGGGTGGGAAAATGGTTTTTTTACGAATGGGTAATCAAAATTCCTATATATAGAGTCTTAGTGTGGTGCGCAGTGCGCACCTTACAATTAATTATAATTAATACTATGTTAATCGAACTTTTGGATCGCATAAATTGGGAAAAAAGACCGTCACTGATATCATTATTTTCCGGTTGCGGCGGCATGGACTTGCCATTTCACCGAGCGGGATTTAAAGTAGTTTGGGCGATCGACTCCAATAAATACGCCTGCAAAACCTTTAGCAGAAACATCGCCAATGCCATCATCAACGACAGCATAGAAAATACCAATATTGCTGAAGTTCCAGACGCTGAAATATGTATAGGAGGTTTCCCCTGTCAAGATTTTTCCCTGATTTGGAAGCGTCCCGGACTGGAGGGAACTAGAGGTAATTTATATACATACTTTCTCGATTTTGTCAACAAGAAAAAGCCGAAAGCTTTTGTGGCAGAAAATGTCAAAGGTTTATTAAGCGCCAATAAGTATCAAGCAATTAAACAAATAATTTCCGACTTTGAAAGTATCGCCCCCGGTTATTTAGTCAAACCAAAACTCTACAACTTTGCCGATTACGGAGTGCCGCAATTTCGCCAAAGAGTCTTATTAGTTGGGATTCGGATGGATACGGGATTTGATTTCGTTCACCCCCAGCCGGAATACGGACTAAATCGCAAATACCCTTATCGAACTGCGGGTGAAGCACTCAAAGAAGTGGAGCAAGTTCTTGATAATAATCAGTACCATAAAATTCGCGCTCGAACTGTGAAAATTTTAAATCTGATTAAACCGGGAGGCAATTTTTCTGATATTCCTAAAGACAGTCCCTATTATGTAAAAGGCATGATCAGTCACGTTTACCGACGAATTCATCCCGATAAACCGGCATCAACAATTATTGCGGGCGGTGGCGGCGGAACTTGGGGCTATCATTATTCAGAACCGCGAACTTTGACAAATCGCGAAAGAGCGAGATTGCAGACTTTTCCCGATGATTTTGTGTTTGAAGGTTCTACTACTGAAGTGCGCCGGCAGATTGGGAATGCAGTGCCGCCGGAGGGAATTGTTGCGGTTGTTGAGGCTTTAGTTCCGCTATTTCAAGGGAATTATCCGCAAGTCGATTTATATGAAATGAGTGAAAAGTTACGGCGAATGTCGATTCGGGAAAGATTAAAACACGCTGAATTAGAGGTGTGCGATCGAAATTGGCAGTTACTTTAAAATGTAGGGAGATAAAGGGCGATCGTAATTAATGCACTCTACTTAATTCAGAACTTATATTCAATCTCCGTTAAATAATATTTATAATTAACCGCAGAGGGCGCAGAGGAGCGCAGAGAGAAGAGAGAGAACATATTGGGGATAGTCAACGATTGACTCTCAATCCATCGACTGAGGGCGGGCACGGGAGCACCCCCTCCGCTTCGCTTCGCCCCTACCAACTATCAACTATCGACTGCATAAACAACAGCAGGCACGCGCTTGTAAGCAGGTGTTCCCGATCGCACTTCAATCCCCGGATTAAATATAACATTAACTTCAGGATAAAACATCAAAGCAGCACCCGCCCTTACAGCACCAAAAATCACCTCGACATTCTCCATTTCCCCTGCATTTCCCCGCACCTTAACCCGTTGATGTTCCTGCAATCCCGCACTTTCTGCATCTGCACGATTCATTAAAATACAGTTGCGATGCGGCATTCCCCGGTATTTATCGTTCGCTTTATAAACTACCGTATTGTGTTGCGAATAACTGCGCCCTGTCATCAGCGCCACCACTGTTCCCCGCACCGATTCCGGCAAGCCAAATTCTGTAATTTCCGGTAATTTTAATGCGGGTAAAGGAGTCACAAACATTTGAGCTTTTCCCGACTCAGTGGGAAATTTTGGTTCTGTAAATATGCGATTGGCGATCGTAAATTCTTCTTTCGTTTCATCGATCGTCCCTATTTTAGCATAGCCCGGAATAGTTTGCGCGATTAATTGTCGCACGTATTTTGTATCTTGCATTTGCCGCCAATCAACCGGATAAGTTCCGTGAATTCTCGCCGCTAATTCTGTCAAAAACTCGACTTCTGAAATCAAATCGCAATTTTTGAGATGAGTTTCGCCCTCGTCGTTTAAACGCACAAAATTGTTTCCGGATTCCACAGTAGTTTTGTGGGGATTTTCCAAGCGGTTCAATACCGGAATTACAATTGTATTGTGTTTAGCCAAGCCGTGAAAATGACCTAAATTCGGTTTAGTTGCCAGGTAGATAATTGTTTCGATATTGCCTAAAGCCCGTTTCGCTTCAGTTGCATCAGGATTCGCCGCATATAAATTACCGCCCACGCAAATTAGCGTATCTACTTTACCCGCATCTGCTGCTGCAATTAAAGAGCGAGTATCGTATCCCTGCACGCGGCTGAGAGAACGTCCTAATAGTTTTTCTAAAGCTTGCTGCACCTCTTTTTTCAGATTTACAGTCACGCCCATCGAACCGAATCCTTGCACGTTAGAATGCCCCCTCACTGGCATTAATCCCGCCCCTTCTTTGCCGGCATTTCCTGTCATTAAAGCAGTGTTGGCAATGCTGAAAATATTATCTACGCCGTTTTTTTGTTGGGTAATTCCCATCGCCCACGCGAAGACAACTCGCTGAGAATTGCCGATGATTTTAGCTGCTGCATGAATCTCTCTTTCGGAAACTCCGCAAGTTTCGGTAATAGTTTGCCAATCCGTTTCGCGGGCTTGTTGCAATACTGCTTCCCAATTTTCTGTATAAGCTTGCAAGTAGTTGGTGTCGGTTAATTCCTGTTCGATTAAGGACTTTTGAATGCCGACAAATAAAGCTGTATCGCTGCCGGGAATTGGTTGCAAGTACAGCGAAGCAATATCGGAACCGGTGAATAAAGATTTGACGGGAAAAGCTGGGGAACCGAACTTAACTAACCCGATTTCCATGACGGGATTGATAACAATTATTTTGCCACCGTTATCGCGAATTTTAATCAATTCGTTCATCAACCGGGGGTGATTGTAGGAACAGTTAGAACCTGCGAGGACGACGCAATCTGCTTGTTTTAAATTATCCAAACTGACGAGGGAAGTGCGAGTACCGAACATTTTGCTCAATCCCACAGTTGAGGGAGCGTGACAAAGATCGGAACAATCTGCTAAATTGTTAGAGTCGATCGCCCGCATCATTAACTGCAATAAAAAAGCTGCTTCGTTGGAGGAACGCCCGGAACTGTAGGAGGCAACTCGATCGGGAGTTTTGCGAAAAGCAGTTTCGGCAATTTGATAGATTTCCTCCCAAGAAATAGGCTCGTAATGAGTATTTCCCGCCCGCAAAATCATCGGAAAACTCAAGCGGCCGAGTCGATCGCACTCCATTGAATTTAATTGTTGGAGTTCTGCAATACTGTACTTTTCAAAGAATTGCTGCGATACTGGAGGTTGGATTTCTGAAGCAATTGCTTCCACGCTTTTCATGCAGCGCTGAAGCGGTTCACCAGTTTCATTAGAAAAGCCACCTTTCTGCCCGCCCGCACCCCAAGAACAAGATAAACAAGCACTTTTGTGCAGCAAACTTTTCCACAATTTCGGCCCTTCAGGAGACAAAGTATGTTCGGCCCAATATTCAATTACGGATAAACCGCCGCCCATGTTTGGGGTTGCTTCATTTGTTTCGTTGAAGGGCGGTAGGGGTTGGACATTTTCGGTGTTGGCGTCCATTAGTTTACCTCTCATTGGGATTGGGGGTTGATGCGGGTGGCGAACCACTTTAAAGGTTGAGTTTGTCAGTCTAATTTTACCACATTTTGAGAGTTTTAGGTTGGGTAGAACGCAGTGAACCCTCCGCTAAACGCTCCGCCCAACGTCCATTTACAGCGGGAACCGCTGTATAGTTTAAGTTAGGCTCACAGACGCTCGATCGATTTATAGTTTAAGTCGGATTTACTGATATCTTGCAGCAATGTCAATTGGGGATTGTTGGCGGGGTGGGGGCGGGTTTTCGAGATTGTCATTTGTGGGCACAGATTGTTGAAAAACCCGCCCCTACAGGAATCGAGCGCGAGCGGGCAGGCTCGCACTACAACTATCAACGATCGACTATCAACTATCAACTATTTAACCTATCAGTTTGGCAACTCGAAAAGCAGAAGTAATCGCACCTTCATGCAAGCCATCGCCTAAATAAGCTCCCGCATGATAGGTATGGTTTTCTCCATTAGTGGCAACTACTTCATCTCGATAGCGAAAAGATTCAGTAGTATACAATGGAGTGTGATGTTGCTGAACGTGAACTATCCGATCGCACGCGATCGATTCTTCCAATTGAAATGATAAGAAATAAGGCTCTGAGGGTGAGATGTTGCAAAGCTGATTCAAATAGCTGTTGTATCCCCATTGAGTATCTGTTTGGAAGAAATCAAATTCCGAGGGATGGTAGATGCCGTTCCTATCATACATCGAAGTATCCTGATGGATGATAGTGTTTGCATAATTCGCTTGCCAAGCGGAAAAACGTTTGATTTCCGCATCAGTTGGATCGGCTAATAGTGCCATCACTCGATCGGGCGGTGTGGCAAATACTATTTTATCAAACTCTTGGATTTCTCCAGTCGATCGCTCGATCGTCACTGTATCTATGCTGCGGTAAATGTTGGCAATATCTGCATTCACCAAGACTTCGCCTTTAAAACGTTCCAGGATTTTTTCAATGTAGGAATATACCCCGCCTTCTATCCTGAACCAGTTGACTAAAACGTAATCGCGCAACATCGGCATTGCCAATTCTGCGGGAAAGTTGTCAATCAGTTCAAACCGCATTGAGTAACTGTACATTGTCAGTAACTTCAGCCAAATACTGCCGATACATTGGCTGTTAAGATATCCAGCAAGCGGTCGATCGCAAAAATCTTTCATCTTGGCAAATCGCGTTTTGATCCACAATCCGGCAGCACGGGCGTACATACTATCGTATCGCAAATATTCAATCAAACGTTGCAAACCCTTGCAGTTATTTTCGATCGCCACTCCTGATAAAATGTGACTGCCTTGTTTGAAGAACAAAGCCGAACCGATATTGACAGGTTTTAGTTCAACTCCTAGCTCTTGCATGAGAGCGATGAAGTTGTAAAATATGCTAGGAAATTCTAGCACTCCACTTTCTAAAATTTCAGTGCAATTAGATTGACTGGGCCGCACATTTTTGTTGAGCGTGCGAATGTGTCCGCCTAAGATAGGCTGATTTTCAAACACCGTAACGTGATGCCCTTGTTTGTCGAGCAGGTAAGCAGTTGCCATACCGCTAGATCCACCACCGATGACCGCAATTCTCATAGATTACCTCCAAATTGTCGATCGGATGTAAATAGAAGGAAGAAGGAAGAAGGAAGAAGGAAGAAGGAAGAAGGAAGAGGGAAGAAGGAAAAAGAAGGAAAAAGGAAAAAAGTAACAAGCAGGTGTTAGTTAATGTAGGGTGTGTCGCTGCGATAATTCTCGCTTAATTATGAGTATCTTAATAGCGACACACCGCACCGCTTTTTGGTATTGCGAGTTCGTCAAAAAAAACAGGTTTTTGTCGCCGAATTTGCGAACTGTGACGGAGTCTTTTCGTAAAAAAACTGATTTCTCGGCCTTAGTGCATCAGCCCTGTTTATCTTAAAAAAGGAAAAATTGTAAAGCTTCCCGTCTTTTCACCTTACAAAAGATGACTCTCAAAGTCCCTCTTCTTAAGGGGGATTTAGGAGATCTAAATCCTCTCAAAGTCCCCCTTCTTAAGGGGGAGTTTAGGGGGATCTAAATTCTCTACAAACGTCCCCTTTTGAAGGGGAGTTAGGGGATCTAAGTCCTCTCAAAGTCCC
>JAAUPF010000149.1 GCA_012034575.1 Richelia sp. CSU_2_1
GCCACAAATCTGGTTACGATCCAGATATCATTGTATTAGACAAACAAGCCGTAGCAGCCAATGAGCCTCGATGGGAACGAGAATCAGTTATTACTCGGGGAGATTCGGTTAAGTTAGTTGTTGAAGTTGTCAGTACAAATTGGCGCGACGATTACGCACATAAAATGATAGATTACGAAGCATTAGGCATTCGTGAATACTGGATCGTAGATTATCTTGGTTTAGGAGGCAGCCGTTATATTGGTTCTCCAAAACAGCCTACTTTGTCGGTTTATCAATTAGTAGATGGCGAGTATCAAATTAAGCTATTTCGGGGAAATGAAAAGGTTGAATCTGCCGTATTTCCCAAGTTAAATTTGACCGCCGTACAAATTTTTAGCGGTGGTTGAACGATCGAACATTACGTACCAGCAAAAGAAACTCAAGACTCGGAAATTTTAGAATTGCGTGAACAATAATAGATTTATCGATAACTAAAATGATTATCTCCCATATAGCTCTGAAAAATTGGCGCAATTTTCAGTCTGTAAATGTCGATTTGCGCGATCGCATTTTTATAGTAGGCCCGAATGCCTGCGGTAAATCCAACTTTCTCGATTCATTTCGATTTTTGCGGGATCTCGCAAAAGCAGGAGGCGGATTGCAAAAAGCTGCGATCGATCGGGGTGGCGTCTCAAAAATTCGCAGTCTTTACGCCCGCCGATATCCAGATGTAGAAATAGCAATTCACCTTTCAGAATCTAATTCCCAACAACCATTATGGAGGTATGAGTTGGGAATTAAACAGAGAAAAGGTGGTAAAAATGAGCCGATCGTTGCCTACGAACGAGTTTGGAAAGGCAACCGACAAATTATCGATCGCCCTACTCCAGAAGATGAAAAAGATGAGCTGCGTCTCACCCAAACTTATTTAGAGCAAATTAACGCCAATGCAGAATTTAGAGATATTGCTAAATTCTTAGAGTCGATTTTATATTTACATTTAATTCCTCAGTTAGTTCGCCATCCCGAAGCTTTTGCTATCCCCGGACTTGCGGAAGATCCTTTTGGGAGAACTTTTTTAGAGCGAGTTGCTAAAACTCCCGAAAAAACCAGAAAATCTCGCTTAAAAAAAATTGAAGAAGCTTTAAAATTGGCTGTCCCGCAATTGAAAAACCTCACAGATACTAAAGATGTAATGGGGGTGCCGCATTTAGAAGCTGTTTACGAACATTGGCGGCCCGGCGCAGGGAAACAACGGGAAGACCAATTTTCTGACGGAACTTTACGGTTAATTGGTTTGTTGTGGTCACTGTTAGAAACCGATTCATTATTGTTATTAGAAGAACCAGAACTTTCCTTAAATGCGGCGATTGTTAGCAATTTACCATCTCTAATTTATCGCCTGCAACGTCCGAGAAAACGACAGGTTATTCTCAGTACCCATAGTGCTGATTTGCTTTCAGATAAAGGTATTGGGGGCGAAGAAGTGCTGTTAATGACACCGACTCCTGAAGGGACTCAAGTAACGCTTGCTTCCAGTGACGAACAAATAAAAATGCTACTAGAAGGAGGTTTAAGTATAGCTGATACTGCACTTCCTCTTACGGCACCACCCGCGATCGAACAACTCAGTTTATTCAAATGATGGATATTCCAGATATTCCCATCAATCTAGTGTTTGAAGATGTACTCAGCGAAGCAGTTCTCAAACAAATGCTCGTACAATCTCAACGTCCGTTTTCTGTAGGAAATTGCTTTAATCAGAGAGGATATGGCAAAATTAAAAAGATAATTTCTGGGTTAAATCATGCAGCTAAAGGAATGCCATACTTAATTTTAACAGATTTGGATCGGGAAGAATGCCCGCTAATAATTATTTCGGAGTGGCTAACTCAACCAAAACATCCAAATCTGTTGTTTCGGATTGCTGTTAAAGAAGTGGAAGCGTGGCTGCTGGCACATCGAGAAGCATTTGCCGAATTTCTGGGTATTTCTGTAGACTTAATTCCCAGTGACGCCGATCGAATTCCCGATCCCAAGCAGCTTTTAATTAATCTAGCTAAAAAATCAAAGAAGCGAGAACAGCGGGATGGAATCGTCCCCGATCGTAACAGTACAGCAAAAATTGGTAAAGACTACAACGGTCAACTCATCAAGTTTGTGAATCAAAATTGGCAGGTTGCAGCAGCACAGACTAATTCCTCTAGTTTGAAACGAGCGATGGATGCGATCGTAAATTTTCAACCTACTTGGGAAACGTGAGGAAAAATTAAATTAGCATTGCAGACAAAGCGATCGTATTTCCAACGCCCGTACTGCCAACGAATAAGTAGAAGATCGATGCGAACAAGGAAAAACCCGCAGGCAGCAAGCTCTATAGCAATTGGAATCGTGCGTTTATCATTGAAAATCTTGGATCGAACGCCATCGATCGCCCGCAATCTCCCTTGACTAATACCAGTGTACTACACTTATAATACAAAAGGAGATGAACAAATAAAAATATTGCGATCGAATATCATGCAACCAACTCAAATCACCACATTTCAAGCTTTGCAGCGCAGTCTGAGGCTGCTAATTCAAGCCGCACCAATTGAAACCCGCAATTTAATCTTACTCAACATCATCAGCGGTGCTGCCCCATCCGCCGTCCTATTTTTAGATAAACTCATCATCGATGAAGTATCTCGCTTGCTGTTGCAAACCCAAATAGTACAGCCCTTGGCTTCGATCCTTTCTCAGCCAATATTGTTGTGGAGTGTTATCGGCGTAATAACTCTCAAATTAATTGGCGAATCCCTCGAAACAATGAATTCCTTTGCAGCTACATCCTTGCGCGATCGCGTTCAAGGTGCAGTCGAAGGAAAAGTGTTAGAAAAAGTTGCCAACTTCAACGATATCGCTTTGTTTGAAAATCCCGAACTCTTAAATATTGTAGAACTAGCAAAAACCGGAGTCAAACAAGTACAGCAATTAGCATTTAGCATCACCATGACACTGACGGGAATTTTTACTTTTGTGCCATCGATCGGACTTGCTGCTACGATCGCTTGGTGGGTGCCATTGCTGATGTTATTTTCCTCGTCTCCCTCAATTTACCTCGAACGAAAATACAGCAAACTCATTTGGAGAGTTCAAAAAAAACAAGCGAAAATTACTCGCGAAATGAACTTATCTGCTCGCGTATTGAGCGGCGAAGAATATGCTAAAGAATTGCGTCTGTTTGGCTTGCAACAACTGTGGATCGATCGCTGGAACGGTCAGTTTTTGCAATTTTTTACCGAAATGCAGCGCATCAGAAAAAAAGGAGCGATCGCTGTAATTTCGTGGTCGGTATTTGGGAGAATCGGATTGGCTTTGCCGTTCGTTTATGTGGTAATGGGAGCTTTAGAAAAACGCTATACTTTGGGAGATTTAGCACTTTATTCAGGTTTAATCGTTCAAGTCGAACAAAGTTTGTTAATGTTGATTGCTCATTCCAATAATTTGTACGATATCTCTCTCGGCGTTACTCCGATATTTCAACTTTTGGATCTCAAACCAGAATTGCATTCTCCCCAGCCCGCGTTACAGAAATGCCAGCAAGATTTGGAATTGACAACAGATAAAATTGGCATCCAAATTAAGGATTTATCTTTTTGCTATCCTGGTGCCAAGAAAAGCACGGTGGCAAATCTCAACCTAACCGTTAATCCGGGTGAAATGTTAGTAGTTGTCGGCGAAAATGGCGCGGGTAAAACCACTCTTGGCAAACTCCTCGGCAGATTGTACGATCCGACTGCAGGCGCGATCGAATGGAACGGCAAAAACTTGCAAAATTACCCTTTAGAAGAAGTGCGATCGCGCATCGCCGTAGTCATGCAAGATTACGCGCGTTTCCCCGCCACGGTAAGGGAAAATGTCGGTTTCGGTAACTTGTTTTCTTTATCGGATGATATCGCAATTAACGAAGCTATTTCCGAAGCAGGAATTGCAGCTAAAGTCAATAGTTTAGAGCAAGGTTTAGAAACACGGTTGGGCAAACAATTAGAAGATGGCATCGACTTATCGGGGGGACAGTGGCAAAGAATTGCGATCGCCCGTGCCTTAATGCGCCTTTCGAGCGTCGAAGTGCTGATTTTTGACGAACCAACCGCCGCTTTAGATCCGAAGACAGAACACGAAATTTACAGCATATTTCGCCAAATAGCTGTCGGGAAAACCACCATAGTAATCAGTCACAGATTGGGGTTAGCAAAAATAGCCGATCGCATCGCCGTAATGGAAAATGGTAAAATAGTAGAAATCGGCAATCACGATGAGTTGATAGCAGCAAGCGGCATTTACTGCGCGATGTTTACCCGTCAAGCTAGTAGCTACGTTTAAATAGTTGACAGTTGACAGTTGACAGTTGATAGTTGGTAGTTGTAGTGCGAGCTTAAGCGCTCGCGGCCGATAGATTGGCAGTGCGAGCTTAAGCGCTCGCGATCGTCAGGGAGTTACTTATGACAGATGAAATTCCTTATGTTTCCAGATTGTTCGTTCATCCCATTAAATCTATGGTAAAAGAGCGCGAAACTCTTGAATGTTGGTTGAGTGAATACTTTGGTTTTCCTGTCACCGTTGTCAACTCTCAACTCTCAACTAACTACCTCCCTGTCAGCGTATCTGCATAAGGATCGGGCAAAGCTTGCTGCACTTCCAAAACCGACAAAGAATCCCCAGACAAAGGCTTGCTATTCAAATTTTTTTTTAACCCATTATTCCGAATATCGCGCTCTTGCAAAACCAGTAATTCCTCTTGATAAACAGCAACAATTCGCCCCAAACTCGCTACCAAATCATCCCAATTCTCATCCGAACCCAACTTCTCAGCAATTCCCTCAAATAATTCTCCGGCCTGCCTTTTTTGCACGTAAGCCTTTAACAACTTGCCCGACTTTTGCAACACGGCCTGATAAATTTCCCCATCAGACCACCACAATCCCTGCTGGCTCAACAGCCAAGTTAAGATATACTCGCGAGCGTGTTGTTCCTTCACCCATGCTGCCAAATACTGCAAATCTTCCATAATTACCGTCTCCTAATCACCAAAAATCTCCAATTGTCTGTATCCACCGTTACAGCGTTCGATCGAACATCTGACCTATTATCTGCCGCCCGTATCTTTAAATACCCTTAAATCTTAAAAAAACCCTACTGATTCACCAAACATCAATTTTTACAATATACAAATAAACCTGAACATCTTCGGCCTGTTGTCCGATACTTTCTGTCCCCAGGGAAGCGCTACACCCCGCCTCGCTTTCCTCTTTCCCAAGTTTATCCTCAAGCGGAACCATCGGGTTATTAGAATGACAAAGCAGAATTTTGGTTTAATCGGTTTAGCCGTGATGGGCGAAAACCTAGCCCTCAACGTCGAAAGTAGGGGCTTTTCCGTGGCTGTATACAACCGCACCGCAGCCAAAACAGACGAATTCATGGCAAAACGTGCCCCCGGCAAAAACATTATAGGCACAAAAACACTCAAAGAATTCGTAGATTCTCTAGAGCGGCCTCGCAGAATCTTAGTCATGGTACAAGCTGGCAAGCCGGTAGACGCGGTAATCGACCAGCTCAAACCCATGTTAGAACCCGACGACATGATTATTGACGGCGGAAACTCGCTCTACGACGACACGGAACGTCGTACCAAAGATTTAGAATCTACGGGATTTGGATTCGTAGGCATGGGCATCAGCGGCGGCGAAGAAGGCGCATTAAATGGTGCTAGTTTGATGCCGGGTGGCACTCAAACAGCTTACGGACAATTGGAGCCAATTCTAACTAAAATTGCTGCTCAAGTAGATGACGGCCCGTGCGTTACTTTCATCGGTCCTGGCGGTGCCGGTCACTACGTGAAAATGGTGCACAACGGCATCGAATACGGCGATATGCAGTTGATTGCCGAAGCCTACGATTTGCTCAAAAATGTTGGCGGACTCAACTCGCAGCAGTTGCAAGAAGTATTTGCCGAATGGAATACAACGGACGAACTCAACTCGTTTTTGATTGAAATTACGGCGAACATTTTCAAATACACGGACCCGGAAACCCAAAAACCATTGGTTGAAATAATTATGGATGCGGCGGGTCAAAAAGGTACGGGTCGCTGGACGGTAATGAGTGCTTTAGAATTGGGCGTGAGCATTCCGACAATTATCGCTGCTGTGAATGCGAGAATTATTTCTTCTTACAAAGACGAGCGCGTTAAAGCTTCGCAAGAACTCACTTGGTCTGCGGAAAGTTACAGCGGCGATACTAAAGAGTTTGTCAATAAAGTTCGGGATGCGCTTTATTGCTCGAAAATTTGTTCCTACGCGCAAGGTATGGCACTGTTGAGTGCAGCATCGAAGTCGTTTAATTACGAACTGGCTTTGAGCGAAATTGCGCGAATTTGGAAAGGTGGCTGCATTATCCGCGCTGGATTTTTGGACAAGATCAAAACAGCTTTTAATGACAATTCCAGCTTGCCTAATTTGCTACTAGCACCAGAATTCAAACAGACAATTCTCGACCGACAGTCAGCTTGGCGGGACGTTTTAGCTACTGCTAGCAAACAAGGAATTGCAGTACCGGCATTTAGCGCGTCGCTGGATTATTTTGATAGCTACCGCCGCGATAGATTGCCGCAAAACTTGACGCAAGCGCAGCGCGATTATTTCGGCGCTCACACCTACGAACGCATTGACAAAACGCGCGGCGAATACTTCCACACCGAGTGGACTGAGACTGACAAACAGTCGCTGCAAACTGGCACAACTGATTAATTAATGTTTGTAGGGTGCGCACTGCGCACCTTACGAATTAATTTGGGGTTGCAAATTGTTTTGACGTTTGTTTTTGAGATAGCTTTTAATATATTCGTCGTTAAAGAGCGATCGTGAGTGCTTCTTGTCTTTACCCATCACTAATTTGCTTTGAGTGAAATAGCTTACAACATCTTGACCATCAAGAGCTACACCATTTTCCGTGTAAAATCGAGGGTGAGGGGTTGTTGTAGCGTTGTTTTTACCCGCACAAGGATTCTCTTTACCCGCGCAAGCATTTGCTAGTTTGATATTAGATGAAATGGTTGTAGAGTTGGAGTTGGTTGCAGCCTGGGAGTTGGCGGAGCTAAGATTGGTAGTAACCAAGCCTAGAATAGTGGCGATCGCGATCGTAGCAATGTATTTCAGTTTCATGTTTCTAATTTCTAGATAAATTGTTAATAATTACCCGCCAGATATTTGCTCGACCGTCCTTGCTATCTAGCAATTCTGCTGGTATCGTTTTCCTCAAAACTTAAGGTTATTTACATTAATACTCAAAAAAATGAGAGTCAGATGAGTCAAAAATGTATGCTAGATAAAACCGTAAGAGTTTTCCTAAAACTCTTATGTAGTTACCAGATTGAAAGTATAAATTTACGATCGAGGCAAGAATTTATGCCAGTTTTCCAACCAATTGTCGATCGTTTCTTGCACCTTGCGAACGCTCGTAGTTTCGATTTTAGCAGCAGGCACCCTGCGTTCATTTTCCGGTTCTGATTTGCCTTTTGGTGCTACGAACAATACTGCGCGAAAGGTGGTTTCGTACCAGCCGAGCTCTATGCTGGCTTCATCCCAAATGCCTTTTTTATCATCAGGAATGTAATTGTGCAGCCACAGCAAGTATTCGGAATCGTTGCACTGCGGCGTGTTTTGCAGTATACCATTTTCCCGCACTGGCTCGAAGTCGTAAAATAGATTCCACTCCACTATCCAGCCGGTGGGAACGCGCAAGGGAACGAGTTTTGGCACGATATCCCTTTGTGGTTCGATGCGTGAAAGAGACAGTAAGATAGTTTCCATTCTCCAATAATCTACCAGCCTACGGAAAATTGGGGTAAGGTTGAACATTTATAACGTTCCTGCAAAAATCCTAAAAAAACCAGCGAGTCCCCTCAATTATATAATACAAACCTGTCAGAATTAGAGCGATACTCCCAAATCGGATAATTGACTCGGAATGACGTTAACTCCTGGTAAAGGCAATTTCACAACTCCTAGCAAAGTCAAACCCATGAGTGAAATGATGAGTCCCACAACAATTTTGTAGGTTGGGTCCAACGAAGTGAACCCTTCGCCCAACTGACTGATATAGCGCGTCTCAATCATTTGTAAAAATTCTGTAGGGGCGAAACAAAGTAAGTTATATATAAAAGATGCACTCCTCTCCCAGTATCTTTAATTTCACTTATTCATCATGTTACAAATTTCTAATACTGTTTTCATTCCAGATCGCGAAATCGAGATTAGTGCAATTCGCTCTCAAGGGGCGGGCGGACAAAATGTAAATAAAGTGGCAACTGCTATTCATTTACGCTTTGATATTGGCGCTTCTTCATTGCCCGATCGCTACAAGGAACGCTTGTTGCAAATCAACGACCAGCGCATCACCCAAGAAGGCGTAATTGTCATCAAAAGTCAGGAACATCGCAGCCAGGAACAAAACCGCGAAGAAGCTTTGAGACGGCTGCAAGAGTTGATTAAAAGTGCGATCGTCCTACCCAAAAGACGCAAACCCAGCAAAGCAACTCGTACTTCTGTTCGCAAGCGTCTTGACAGCAAAACCAAGCGGGGGCAAATTAAAGCTTTGAGAAGAAAGATTGAGGATGGATAAAAGCTCGATCGCCTTCGCATTTGCCTAATGTCACAGAACGAAAGAGCAACCCGATCGCGCTTTTTGACTTTTTAGTTGCCAGTTATCAAGATACATTGATATTGCTCGCACTATTTATTTTTTCTGAGTATATTTTACAGCTTTTAAAATCTCTTGATTAATTCTCCAAGCCGTGCCGCCGTCAACTCCTCGACATTGCGAAAAACCTCCGCCGCCCCCGCATCTTTCAACCTCGCAGCATAAGCCTCGCAGCGCGCTTCATCATCCAAAACGTGCGGTGGCAAAATTCCGATTCCCACCCAAACTCGCTCCGGTTGCTGTTTGCTTGCCTTGACAACTGTATAAATATCCCCCACAGTATCTCCGGCATAAATTACAGGCAAATCTTTTGCCAAAACCTGCTGTTTTTCTAACAGTTCGATCGCGCTAAAAAGTCCTGTCGGATCTGGTTTTCCTGGTGCATCTTCCATCGCCACCAAAACAGGAGATTGCAAGCCGAGTTTCCCCTCCAAAACATAAGCAGCTTCAGCCCGCATCGCCCCGCTAAAAAAGCCCCAAGCAATCCCCCCAGCAGTTAAACTCTCGAAATAAGCCGGAGTTGACAGCAGCGGTTCGTCGCAAATATAACCAGTCCAAGCGCGATCGTCCGGCCCCCGATACCGACTTTGAAAAAAAGCTACCAATTCGTCATAATTGAGAGCGAGCTGGCTTCTTTCTCGCCCCGCACCCTCAAAGTAGCGGCAAACCAACTCAAAAGAAGCATCCCAATCATTGTTCCAGATTCCCTCCGACTTCAGAGCATCGATATCCCCCGAATGCGGGCGAAAACCGCCCCCCGTGAAATGTTCCACCGCATCCGCGATCGCCCGCCGGTAGGAACCCGACACATCCCGCACCACACCGTCAATGTCGAACACCAAAATTGCTCTGTCTGCCGCCATCAGTTCCCCACAATAAAATAAGTCATTATTGCAATTGTGTGCTAAGCTTAGCGATTGTAGAAAAATTTAACAAGTTCGATCGAAACTCCGGAGGTTTCCTTGTCCAAGTTCATCCTCAAAGTTCTCTGGCTAGAAGAGAACGTAGCCCTCGCCGTTGACCAAGTAGTCGGCAAAGGAACTAGCCCCCTGACTTCTTACTTTTTCTGGCCCCGGAACGATGCCTGGGAACAGCTTAAAAACGAACTAGAAGCCAAACACTGGATCTCAGATAACGATCGCGTCGAAATCCTCAACCAAGCCACGGAAGTAATTAATTACTGGCAAGAAGAAGGCCGGCGGCGTCCGATGGGCGAAGCTCAATTAAAATTCCCCCAAGTTACTTTTACCGGCAGCAATTAAACAGTTGACAGTTGACAGTTGACAGTTAATAGTTAACAGTTGATAGTGCGAGCGTCCCCGCTCGCGATCGGTGGTTGATAGTTAATAGTTGGTTAAGAAAAGTTGCTCGATCGTGCCAAGATTTAGTCTATGGTTCCGCAAGTCGGTCGATCGTTTTGAGATTCGGTCGATCGTTCCCAGAGTCCTGCAGGGGTTTTTAACCCCTGTCTCATAGCGCAATTCCTCTGAAAGGAAACCGAGGGGGAGAGGGGGAGAGTTTCTTTGATTCATAACGGGTGTTTCGCGCCCGTGGGATGCTCTCAAAGAGAACTGAAATACATCGGAATTTGTCTGGTAATTCATAGTCCGCCAGGGTTTTTAAGCCCTATCTTCTAGCGAAAGTCTTCTACAAGAGGACTAAAATACATCTAAATTTTTATGGTAAATAACAGTCGGTTTTAACGCTCGATCTTGCACCTTTCTCAATAGCTTTCTCAATAACCTGTAGGGGCGGGTTCTCAACAGTCACAGAAGGTAGCAAACAGGTTAATAAACCCGCCCCCACCCCACCAGAAAACCTCTTATTGACATTGGTGCAAGATGTGAGTTTTAACCGACTTAAGCTATGAGCCAGGGGTTTAAACCTTTGCCGGACTGGCGGAATGCGGGTTTAAACTCGTTGCTGAGAGAGATTTTTCTGCTGATTCCACAACCGTTAATAGTGTACAAATAATAGTGTACAAAAAACAGTTAAAGCAGGACACAGATCGGCAATAATTCTGGCTATTTACAACTATTTACGCCGCAGCACCCCCGCTTGCCATCGACCCTCACCTCAAAACTTAAAACTCAAAACTCAAAACTCAAAACTCCCAAACAACTATCAACTAACTAATGACACCTGAAGAAAAGACCGAACTGCTGCCGCTGGTACTAAATCCCGAAATCCTCCAGCAAGCAGTCGCCTACAAAATCAACACTCGCATTACCGCTCGCGGAGAAGTAGTTTTTCCCTGCGTGCCCGGAATGTTAGACCACTATCTCAAGTGGATAGAACAGCTATTTATCACCCTCAGCCGACCCCTGCCGGAAGATAGAAAAAACGAACTAAGTAAATTGCTTGCCAGCAAATTAGAACAAGGATACAACACTTCCACCGCCTCAATGCTGCTACTGCAATACGAATCAGTTCAACCCCCGCAAACCGGTTTGGCTTGCAAACTGATTGTCACTACTTCAACAGTTGGAGAACAGTACAATACTTGGTTAGAAACTAGAGAACCCCCGCTGTTTGGGGAGCATCCCGATGCAAAATTGATGGCAGTTGCTGCTAAATTGGGCAGCCCTCCAAACCTGCGAATTTTGGATGTGGGAGCCGGTACCGGGCGCAATACTTTACCATTAGCGAGATTGGGATATCCTGTAGATGCGATCGAACTGACTCCAGCTTTTGCAGAACAGTTGCGTACCGCCGCCGCAGCCGAAAATTTACCCGTTACAGTTACCCAAGGCGATGTCCTCGACCCCTTAGTGCGGATGAAACCGGCCCGCTACCAACTCGCCGTCGCCGCCGAAGTTCTTTCTCATTTTCGCGACAGCGACCAAGTTCGGCTGTTTTTAGCCAAAATGTGCGATTTCCTTTGTCCGGGAGGTTTGCTGTTGTTCAGTACGTTTTTAACCGCCGGCGACTACCAGCCCGATGCCCTCGTCCGTCAAGTCGCGCAACTTTCCTGGTCTACTTTATTTACTCCCCAGGAACTCGCTGCGGCAATGGAAGGATTGCCCTTAGTGCAAATATCTGATGAGTTGGTGTTTGAGTACGAACGCCATCACTTGCCTGATGGGGCCTGGCCGCCGACGTCTTGGTTTCCCAGTTGGGCTACCGGTAGGGATGTTTTTCCGATGGCAAACGGACGCCCTCCGATGGAATTGCGCTGGATTTTGTGCCGGAGAAGTTAAGATCGGGTGTCTATAATTTTACCGACAACTTATTGCTATTGAATAATAGCAATTTTTTTTCGTTGGCGCTTGATGAATGCCAATTTGCGCCCTGACGCACTGGGCTAATCTTTGAATGCAAGTCTGTTTTGAATGTAAGTCTGTATAGTTACCTATACTGAGATACTTTTGTCTTCCACACTGTCTGCAAAATTCTACAGTTTGTATTTGTCAGCACAACATTTCAGTATCCACGCAGTGCGGAATATACGCACTCTGGGGCCTTGAAAACAATTCTTAACCGCAGTCAACCGCTAAAACCAAGAATTGCCATCAACAACTGAGTTTTAAGTGAGTATAAATCCTTGACTACCAAACTTTTTTGGTAACATTGTTGCGTGCGATACCAGCATATTTTCCCCTCTGTTGTAACAATAGAAAATTGTTGTTTGTGATACTTTTTTCGTAAATAAACTGCTGCTCGCTTGGTAAGCCAGTTGCCTCAAACCCGCTTGGATCAAAGCTTTTTCCTCTATTCACCCTGCAAAAGTGCGATCGATATTCAAAATTTTAAGTTTTTGTAAAGAAACATAAATAAAATGTGGATTACAATATAAACAATTGAGTCTGAATTGCGATCGCCAGGGTGCAGTAAATGTTAAGATAAATTCAGACAAAGTTATTCCTCCAGATAGATGACATTTTGGGGGAAGCACTCATCAAATTGATAGGCTCGCTAGCACGCGATGCTCCTGAGGGAAAAATATGGTATTGACACATCCTCTACAAGCCTTGGAAGCAATCTTTAGACACAAAGATTCATCTACTGGAACGATCGGCCAAAAAAGTAGTAAAAATTACTCGGAGGGGAATATTTTTCCAGCTCCAAAAGAACGAATAGACTGGTGTATCCAAATGGAGATGCTGATGAGTGATGTGAAATCTTCCTGCACCAACGAAGAAATTGCTGCTTGGCTGCGCGGATTGCTGACAGTAGCTTGGGCAGATGGCAATTTTGACGAAGACGAGCAAAAACTGATTGCTGCTTTAGCTAGCGACGGCTCGCATCCAATGTCTGCTGAGGCAGGTTTTGAACCCATTCCCCCAGAGGAACTAGCTGCGGTTTTGGGAAAAGGCACCCCAACGGGTGAGAACTTTTTGAGGACAGCGGTAATGGTAGCTTTGGCAGACGGTACGTATTCCTTCTGCGAAGATGAGGTGCTCTACCAGTTTTGTAAGGCTTTGGGCCACAGCGTTGAGGCCCTGGAATCTTTGCGGCACACCATAGAAGACACCGAATGCAAGCCGCAAGCCGGACCCAGCAAAGAAGCAGCCGTTCCCTTGAATACAGGAGTTAGCAACCTAGCAACTCCACCCCACCACCACCACGACGTGCTGCAACCGGTCAAAAACTGGCTCGACGGCTGGGAAGTTCACGATCCCAGAGTGGCGCACTTCGTCTGCAAAATGATTCCGCCCCAGTGTCCCTTCGAGCGGGATATCGTGCTGTTCGGTCGCAAAATCGTGCACGTTCCGCCGATGTGCAAGATTAACCCGCTGTACGAACAGTTGGTAGGGATGCGTTTTCGGGCGCTCAGCTACTTGGCAGATGATTGCAAGGAAGACATATCGTCCTATTGTTAGTTAGCAGTCATCAGTCATTAGTCATCAGTCATTAGTTATTAGTTATTAATCATCGGTCATCAGTCAGCAGCCATTAATTAGCAGCCATTGATTCTGTACTTAATTCCTGAGTGCAGAATTTGATGGTGTTACTCGAATTTGGTATAATGTCAAATTCGGACGATCGCGCGCAATAACTAAATGACCGACGATCGACGACCGATGACCGAAAATAATGGGATATAAGCCTCGCCCTATAAGGGCGAGGGATGTCAAAAATAACCGATCTCTATTGACTGAGGACCGCTAACTAAATATTATGCAATTTATCGATCGAGCCGAAATTCAAGTTGTCGCAGGTAAAGGCGGCGACGGCATGGTAGCTTTTCGCAGGGAAAAGTACGTGCCTGCAGGCGGGCCTTCCGGCGGCAACGGCGGCCGCGGCGGTTCAGTATTTTTAGTAGCAGTAGAAAGCCTGCAAACGCTGCTAGATTTTCAGTACAACCGGATTTTTAAAGGTGAAAATGGCAAGAAGGGCGGCCCGAAAAATATGACCGGGGCCAGCGGGGACGATCGCGCGATCGAAGTTCCTTGCGGTACAGTAGTTTACGATGCTTTAACTGGAGAACTGTTAGCAGATTTAGTCGCACCCGAACAGACTTTTTGCGCTGCCAAAGGTGGCAAAGGCGGCTTGGGAAATAAATGTTTTTTAACTAATTCCAACCGCGCTCCCGATTATGCAACTTTGGGAGGGGAAGGAGAACAAAAATTTTTGCGACTCGAATTGAAACTGTTAGCAGAAGTGGGAATAATTGGCTTGCCGAATGCCGGAAAGTCAACGCTAATTTCCGCTTTATCCGCAGCGCGACCCAAGATAGCAGATTATCCGTTTACAACCTTAATTCCGAATTTGGGAGTAGTGAGAAAACCTACGGGTGACGGAACTGTATTTGCCGATATTCCGGGACTGATTGAAGGAGCGCATGCAGGGGCGGGCTTAGGTTACGAATTTTGCGGCACATCGAACGGACGCGGTTGTTGCTGCATTTAATCGATATTACCGATGAAGATCCGATCGCGAATTACACGACAATTCAGGAAGAATTGCAAGCTTACGGGCGGGGTTTGGACGAACGGCGGCAGATTGTGGCTTTTAACAAAGTAGATGCGATCAATCTCGAAAGCGAAGAAATGAGTAATTTGATAACGAGATTGAGAGAAATTAGCGGCGCACCGGTGTTGTTAATTTCCGCTGTCAGTCGAGTTGGATTGGATGAATTGATGCAGGAAGTTTGGCAGCAACTCGACGAAATGAATGCAAGCGAAATAGAGTCGATACCTGCGATCGGAGTATTCTAACTGTCGATCGCGTTTAAAGTTGTCGGTAAAACTCAAAATAAGGGCGATCGTTTTTGGGATAGCTGGATGGAAAGGAGCGATCGCCCTTTTGGTTGTTTGGGGTAAAAGATCGATCGCACTTTCGGACAATAAGGGCGATCGCACTTTGGGATTGGGCATAGTATTAAGAGCGATCGCCCTTTTGGTTATTTCGGGGAAGGGGCGATCGTCCTTTTGGTTATTTGGGGGAGAGGCGCAATGCAGGAAAAATCATGTCTATCGTCTTTTTTTCAAAACTGTAGTAACAACTGTCAGACAATATAAAAACTCAGTCATTGATTTGCTATACTTCAGGTATCATCCTAGTTTGTAAGTCAGATGAACACAATCGCGATCGCCCTTTCGGATGAGCGTCTCCTGAAGTTACAAAAACTCGCTGGCGAACTGAATCTATCGATAGAAGAATTAGTTTTAATAGGCATAGAAAACTTACTCGCCAAGCCAGAAAGCCTTTCACTCAATAATCCCCAAAATCTTCTCAACAAAAATGCTGAAATTTCCCCTGAGATAGTTGACAAATTTCATGCGCTAGCCTCGGATTGGGAGCAAGATGTTGCTGGACTGTCTTCAACTGCCCAAATGTCTCAGCATCCGGCCTATCAGGAAATTATTAATATGGGAACTAAAATTGTACCGCTGTTGCTATCGGAATTGAAAAAAAATCCCGTTTACTGGTTATCGGCTTTGAGTGCAATTACAGGAGAAAATCCGATTAAGCCTGAAGAAAGAGGAAGGGTAAAACAGATGGCATCAGCTTGGATTGAGTGGGGTAGAAATCGAGGCTACGCGATCGAAGAGAATGTATAGAAGACCAGAATTTGAATTTAAGTGGACGAGTAAGCTTGGCTGGTTGGAAGATATTGAACATGAACTCGATGGATTTGTTGGCGACAGGTACGGAGTTGTCGGTCAAATTCTCAAACGTGCGGTAAATTAGGGAAGGCCGATCGCACTTTCGGACAAAAAGGGCGATCGTACTTTGGGATTCGGCATAGTATGAGAGCGATCGCCCTTTTGGTTATTTGGGGAAAAGGGCGATGCTTGATAATAGGTGCTAATATAATATAGAGTAGGATAGGAACAGTTGCCGTTAGCTTTCACCAAGACATTCACTAAAAACGCTTAGCTCAAATAGCATAATTATGCCCGCTAAAGACATCTACCACAACTGTGTCAAAAATGCTTTACTTAAAGATAACTGGACTATTACTAAAGATCCCCTTACCCTAAAATGGGGTACTAAGGATATGTATGTAGATCTAGGCGCTCAAAAACTCATAGCTGCTGAAAAATCTGAACGTAAAATTGCCGTAGAAATCAAAAGTTTTCTAGGTGCATCGGAAATGAATGAACTAGAAAAAGCAATTGGTCAGTACATTGTGTACCATGATGTTTTAGCAGAAATTGAGCCAGATCGAGAACTTTATGTTGCCGTTCATAATGAAATCTATGAAGGATTATTTGAAGAGCCAATTGGTCAGCTATTACTAAGAAATAACCGTGTCAAACTTATTGTTTTTCAACCTCAAAAGGAGGTAATTTTGCAATGGATAGCTTAGAGAATTACCGTCAGATAATCTGTTCTGTCATCACTGAGTATGCTCAAATACCATACGCTTACGGAGATATTCAGCGACATACAGTATTTGATAGCAAGAGCGATCGTTATCTGCTGATGATTCTTGGTTGGGAAGATGTGCGACAGGTTCATGGTTGCTTAATTCATGTAGAAATTATCGAGGGAAAAGTTTGGATTCATCGAGATGGTACAGAAGATGGAATTGCCAATGAATTTGTTAGTGCTGGAATTCCCAAAGATTGCATTGTTTTGGGGTTTCGTTCGCCAGAAATGAGAAAGTACACGGAATTTGCTGTGGCATAATTGAATGTCATCTCATGGCAAAATTAGGTCGCTCTGAATCATCTGGTGTAAATTCAATGTAGAGCGATCGTACTTTGGGATTCGGCATGGTATTAAGATTGTTTTACAGGCTTCAAATCGATATCATCATTATCAGTCAGTATAGCGAAACAAGGCTTTGCCGCCCGGACGAACATCTGTAACAGACTGTTCCTATTGAGTTGCTAGCTGTTGGCATTTCTTGTTCGCTGCATTGACTCTTGAATTAACTCTTTGCTATAATGACATAATACTATTAATAATAGCCGCAAAAATAATGAGCCAAGAAAACATGACGCTGACTCTTGACAGCGAGAAAAAAGAGGCACTTTCGGCGATCGCTACCTTGATGCAGCGGGATTTCAGTGAGGTGGTAAATGAGGCGATCGCCACCTACCTGCAAATGAATCAATGGTTGCTTGCAGAAATAAAAAACAGCCTGAAAAAATCGGAATTGGAAGAGTGTATTGATGAAAAAGAAATTCAAGCTCTTTTCGCAGAATTGACGAGCAAAAGTATCTACCGCAATGGGAGTGTGGAGTTAGTAAAAACACCGACTGGTGTCAATGCAGCGCGAGTTACAATTGCTTTGTCGCCCGGGAATGGCTCTATCGATCTGCAATCTCGCGGTATCAATCGAGAACAAGCAGCAAA
>JAAUPF010000369.1 GCA_012034575.1 Richelia sp. CSU_2_1
AACTTGTTGCTGAAACTAATTTCCGGACAGCAGCAGAGTCGATCGACGTACAGTTAAAAACTGGCAAACTGACTTTAGCAGACCTCAAAACGCAAGTTTTCGGTCAATACTGGCGCGATGAATCCATGCACGAAGTTCTGATAGAAATTACAGCAAAAGTGGATCGGGAAGCAGCCAGCGAAATAGTAGAATACTTGATCGAGAGAAACGGTCAAGTAGAAAATTTTATCAATCTATTTTTAGCAGCAAAGTGTCTGTTAAAAGCTAAAAATAAAGTTAATCAAAAAACCAACCAAAAACTGTTAAATGCAATTAAAAAGTTATCGCAATACGGCACGGGTTTTCTGGTTCTTTATCAAAGCACCCGAGACTTGCAAGAGACCTATCAAATTCGATCGGGGGCGATCGCGGCCCTGGCCCAAACTTGGAAAAGCGACCCGCAAATCCTGCCTTGGCTGAAAATACTGGCGCACTCCAGCGACAGCGGCGAAGTCCGAGCCACCGCAGTTGAAGCCATAGCCCGCAATTGGCCGGAAGCTCCAGAAATCTACTTGATGCTGGCAAAATTAGCCAAATTAGATAAAAGCTGGGCAGTGCGATCGGCCGCCATTCGAGAAATGGTTGCGAGTTGGCCGGATATGGAAGATACCTTGCCCCTGTTGAGAACCCAGGCTCAGTCAGATCCGAGTCCCGCTGTTCGCACGGCAGCCTTGCAGCAGTTGGCTCAAAAATGGCCCGATCGCGCTGACACTTTGCTGCTGCTGAAACAAGCAGCCGAATTCGACGAAAATTTGGGAGTGCAAGTCGCCGCGTGGCAAGCAATAGCTAGAGGCTGGCACCAAGTTTCAGGCACTATGTCCCTGCTCGAAAACCTTACCCAGGTGCGAAGTTCTGCCCTGCGAAAGTTAGCGGTGCGGGAATTGAGTGCGGGGTGGCCCGCAGCAGCCGAGGTTTGTTTGCTGTTGAAAACTCTAGCGGAATTTGACAGCAACAAAGAAGTGCGGGCGGCGGCCTTAGAAGAATTAGCTGCGAATTGGTCCAAAGATCCAGAGGTTTACCTGCTGGTGAAAACTAAAGCCGAGTCCGATGCAAGTTCGACCATCCGGCAGGTAGCAGTGCGAGCATTTGCCTCTAGCTGGCGCGAGAAGCCCGAAACTCTGACTTTTTTGCAAAATATAGCTCAGGGCGATCGGGACGCCTCAATGCGAGAAATTGCCCTGCAACAGATCGCCTTCGCCTGGCCGCAGAGCCCAGAAACTTTGTCCCTACTGCAAAAAGTAGTCGATCGCGACAATGTTTGGACAGTGCGACAAGTAGCAGTGGAATGCGCCGCCGCCTTGCCACCAACGAGCATTGCAACGTTTAGCTGGTTGAAAAATCTCGCCGAGTCGGACAAAGATTCAAACATCCGAGCAACTGCAGTGCGGCAGATAGCCTCTAACTGGCGTCAGCGGGAGGAGGTGCTGCCTTTCCTCAGAAGTTTAGCTGCAACAACAGCAGATTCTCAGCTACTGAGCGTGCTGGTGCGAGAAATAGTCCGGGGGTGGCCGGAGGATGCCGAAACTTTGCCCTGGCTGAAAACTTTGGTGGTGTGGGAAGATGCGACAGTGCGGCAAGCAGCAGCCGAGGAGATTGGCCGCCACTGGCCCGATGCTGCGGAAACTTGGATGCTGTTGCAAAGTTTGGCAGAGGATGACGAGAGTCCGACAGTGAGGCAAATGGCTTTGCAAAAGTTGGTGCGGGGGCGTGCCAACGAACCGGAGACTTTTGAGTGGCTCAAAATCAGGTCTCGGGAAGACGAAGATTCGCAGGTGCGGGCGATCGCTCTGGTAGAGTTAGTGCGGGGATGGAGGGACGAGCCGGGAATGTTTGAGTTTTTGCGCGATCGAGCTTTGAGCGATCCTTACGATCGAGAGGGTTCTTTTCCTTACAATCCCAGATTTACAGCCCTCGAAGCGATTATCGAACATTATCCTGAAAATTCGGGAACTTTGCCGCTGCTGCGATCGCTGGCATCGGATGATGAAGACGAGCAAGTGCGGGCTTTGGCAGGCCGCAGGCTGTGGAATGGAGATTGGTAACTTACTTGAAGATGGCTATCGATCGTTAAACGACGAGGTTAGTTAATGAATCATAATTTATTGCATGCGATCGATCGAAAATATCATTTTTTTCCGATCGCTCTTTTTCTCTCCTTTGCTATTACCATCCCGCAGCAATCACCAGCATTAGCCCAACCTCCGGCTTGTCCGAGCGGCGATACAGCTAACTTGCCATCACCTCCGCTATCGCAAGCGGAAAAAAGCGTTCCGAGTCTGTGGTTGGCTCAAAAACAGTTTGGCGGAACATTGCTCGATCGCTGGTTTGTCGATCCGAGCAATACTTGGGTTATTATTATCGTCAACCGCCAACTTTGGAGTTTGCTCGATTACATGGAACGCTATCAATTTGTCAACCGATTCGGTGCTGTTTCCAGCGAATACGGTTACAATATGCAAGTGTGCAACCGCCAAGGAACAGCTTTGGCTGTGTATTCTTGTAAGGGCGATCGATCGAGATGTAAAATCGATCTAGAATCGCTATCAAATCCCGGTCTTCGAGGTAGGTTTAAGGGATTTTAGGAATGTCGCTTAAAGAGTTTTGAGTTTTAAATTTTGAGTTTTGAGTTAATCCCCATATCTAAAGACAGCGATTTAAACAGTTCGTAGTAAGGACTGAATTCCTCACGACAAACAACATATGGCGACCCAAGACATTTTAGATTGCCCAAAGCGTTACGATAAGTGCCTCTTCCTTCTGCCTTCTGCCTTCTGCCGTAAGCATTCAGCATTCAGCAGTCAGCCATCAGGTTAAAACTCATTATCCAGTAAGCTTTTAACGTTCTCTCTTGTCCTCAAGTCAAGCGGCGCTATAGCTGATGGCTGACGGCTAAATGCTTGCAAAAAGCGTAAAGTCTTGTCTCTAGAAAAGAGTCAAGCGGCGCTATAGCTGATAGCTGATAG
>JAAUPF010000370.1 GCA_012034575.1 Richelia sp. CSU_2_1
CACCCCAGATGTCAAGGTGAACGTTAGCGACGAACAAAAGCTCAAGTTGGCAAACAAACCGGCTTTAGTAGGTACTAAGGACGATCCTTGCTACGCGCAGGCGATCGCACTTTTAAGAACTAATGCTGCGTCTTCGTCAACCCGTCCGGTTGCCGCTAGCGAACTTCCCGCTACTAAATAGTCGCAGCCAGCAGGCAAAATTGAGCAGGCGATCGTGCAAAATTGAATAATCATCTCATCCCCCATCGCAATCTTTGATGTAGTGGGGGATTTTAATTAGTATTAATTACAATTGTTGAAAACAAGATTATTGTCGGGCAAAGTAACTAAAAATGATCTCGCCCTTAGTCCTTATTCCCAAGTTTGATTCGGATCGCTAGCTGTTAATTTTCTTCTTGCAAATCAGCTTGAAGTTTTTGGAGCTCTGCCAGCAGCGGTAGCTGTTGTTCTTTACAAATTTCCTCGGCTTGATTTAGGAAATATTGGATCATTGGCTGTATGCCAATTACGCACCTAAGCATAGTTTTTGCTAACTCTATGAGTAACTTTAAAGTGTCCGCACTCTCGTCCCCAGTATTATTATCAATATTGTTTAGCAGAATTTCGCTACTTTGGATTTTCTCGATTTCCTGCTCAAATTCTCTTAAGTTCTGAAATTTTTGACCCAATTTATACACCCGATCTGCCTTATGCCTGTAATCTCCATCACTTTCAAGCTTAACACATTCACTCAAAATATCGAAAAAAGTTTGATATTCTTCGAGTCCATTGTACGCTGTAACTAAACCTTCGCTCTGATATATGCCCTCATGTTTATCTGCCCAATTCCTATAACTTTTCAAATGCTCTTGTACCCAAGTTATTACCATTTTATATTTGTGGCTATTTGCACAAAAATCGCCGATCTCAGTAAGCAGATAAGTTGTACATTTGATTTGATGCTCTTTGTCGGAGATTATTTCTATAAACTGATTTAAATAATCAATTGCTAAATCGTACTTTTTCAATCCTATGTATGTATTGCCCAAACCAGCCAATGCGTTGACTTCTCCTTCGGTAAAGCTGTTTTCAATAGCAACTTTTAAAGCTCGGCTAAAATATGCGATCGCTAAATTATAGTAATCCCTGTAATAGTTAATGTATCCCAGAGAGTTTAAGACTTGGAATTCAATTTTATCTTCCTTAATTTCAATATCGAAGACTCAGAACAAATACTGCGATCAATTCGCTTGACGCCTCCAGATGTGCCGATCGACTTAATTCTCCACACTCCCGGAGGCTTAGTTCTAGCCACCGAACAAATTGCTCGAGCTTTAATCCGCCACCGGGCTAAAGTAACAGTATTTGTTCCCCATTATGCGATGAGCGGCGGCACGATGCTCGCCTTAGCTGCTGACGAAAATTATCATGGATGAAAACGCTGTTTTGGGACCTGTCGATCCGCAGTTGGGCAATTTTCCCGCTGCCAGCATCCTCAAAGTTGTTGCAGACAAACCGATCGGCGAAATCGACGACCAAACATTAATTATGGCAGATCTGTCGCGCAAAGCCATCAAACAAGTGCAGCGATTTGTCCGCACGCTTTTAGAAGATATTGTGCCGAGTCAAAAGATTAAACCCGAAAATGTAGATCGAATTATTGACAAGCTGACGACAGGACAAATTACTCACGATTGTCCGATCGCGGTTGAAGAAGCGACTGAATTAGGATTGCCAATAACAGCGGGTTTGCCGCAATCAATTTACCATTTAATGGATTTGTACCCGCAACCCCAAGGTGGCCGGCCAAGCGTGCAGTACATCCCGATGCCCTACGAACCGAGACCGGCTTTACCGGAACCCCAAACTCAGCCGGCGATGCGTTGAAAAACAGGGCAAATTTCATGTTTATCGAGTTAAAAAGTCAGTCGATAAGATTTTGGGTTGGGATTTCGATCGAGTAATTGTGGCTCACGGCAGCATGATCGAGCATCAAGGAAAGCAGAAGTTTCAAGCAGGATACGAGCAGTTTTTAGGACGTTCCGTGACAGTTTGAATTGATAGAACAATACAGCAGATTGCGTGTTTCTGAGGTATATAGCTGTTCTCACAAAGATGAATTGAATTGGGAGGTTCAAGCATCGATCGAACGTCCCGATCGAGTATTGTTGGATGTTCGGACAATTGATGAATTGCAGGTACTGTACGACAAGCACGAAATTACCCCAGATAAAGAAGTGTTTCCCTACTGTGCAATTGGCGGTCGATCGGGCTATGTCTGGTTTGTTTTAAAATATTTGTTGGGCTATCCAAATGTTCGCAATTATGATGGTTCGTGGAACGAATGGAGTCGGTTGCCCGACGCAGCGATCGAAAAATAATATACAGTTCGCAGTGAGGACTAAAGTCCGCACGTTCAAGCTGTAAGGTGCGCACTGCGCACCTTACCTAACATCTCTCTACTCACCACTATTCAATAACTCCCGCACCGCCTTAAAAGCCCTCCCCCGCAACTCCACCGGCAGCAGAGACAATCCCAAACCAACCCACATTTTTGCCTCAGAAACCGATTTGCCCGCCCAAAGCATCGATCGCCCTTTTGCAGTTTCGCCCACCTCAATCAGTCGCAAACCTAATGCTACTTGAGTTTGTGCAATCCTTCCGATCCTGACTGCTTCTAACTTTTCGCAATCGAATTCGTAACTGGTTAAATAGCGCAATTTATCAGTTAAATATGGAATTGCCCGATCGAGTCCTTGTTGTTCTGCATGAAATCGATATTCCATCAACAATTCCGGCAAATAATAGCATTTTTTCCCGGCTATAGCAAGCCTGACGAACAAATCATTATCTTCGCAATTTTGCAAATTAGGCCGCAGGAATCCTACTGTTTGCAGTGCGCCGCGGCGAAATAAAGTTGCCCCGATTTGCAAGCTTTGTTTGACAAAAACAGTTGACAGCAAATCTTGAATAATTCCCGCTGGTAACTCGGTGCGACCCCAACGCTGGGAATTGATTTTAG